>NZ_JAAGPE010000001.1:0-136793 GCF_017104605.1 Burkholderia sp. Ac-20384
GGTCTGCGCAGGCGTCGGGTGCGGCCGCCACGCCGCCGGCCGGCGCGGCGGCGGCCGTACTGCCGACCATCGACGTGACGGGGAAGGCCGACGGCACGTCGAACGGGCTCGTCGGGCTGCGCACCACGGCCGGCACGAAGACCGACACGCCGGTGGCCGAGATCCCGCAAACGATCAATCTCGTGACCGCGCAGCAGATCGAGATGACCGGCGCGGCCGACCTGAACCAGGCGCTGCGCTACGTGCCGGGATTCGCGACGTTCGGCGCCGACAGCCGCACCGACTGGTACGCGGCGCTGCGCGGCTTCACGCCGACGCTGTACGTCGACGGCGTGGCCGCGCCGAATACCGCCGTCATTGCGAACTGGCGCGTCGACCCGTACACGATCGACTCGATCGCCGTGCTGCGCGGGCCGACGTCGGTGCTGTACGGCGCGGGCGAGCCCGGCGCGATCGTCGACGCACACACGAAGCTCGCCGACGGCGAGCGCGTCCGCGAAGCCGGCGTGCAGATCGGCAATGACGCACGCAAGCAATTCATGGTCGACGTCGGCGATACGCTCGATCCGGACGGCCGCTATGCCTACCGCTTCGTCGGCGTTGCCCGCGACGGCAACGCGGTCACCGGCCCGAACGGCGACCGGCGCGTCGCGCTGGCGCCGTCGTTCCGCTGGCGGCCGAACGCCGACACGTCACTGACGCTCTCCGCGACGTTCCTGCAGGACAGCGGCGATATTTCGTCGAACTTCCTGCCCGCGTCGGGCACGGTGTTGCCGAACCCGAACGGCCGGCTGTCGCAGGACATCTACATGGGCGCCCCCGGGTTCAACGACTACCGGAAGAAGCAGTGGTCGCTCGGTTACGCGCTGGAGCATCGCGTGAATGCGATCTGGTCGCTGCACCAGGACGTGCGCTGGTCGCACCTGTCGCTCGACGACGCGACAGTGTTCGGCATCGGCCTCGTGCCCCGCAGTACCACCAACATGATGCGTTTCGCGGGGCTGTTCCAGCTCAACTACAGCCGGCTCGATATCGACAACCATGCGCAGGCGCGCTTCGGCACGGGCCCGCTCGAACATACGCTGCTGCTCGGCGTGCAATATGACCGGCAGACGACGACCAACAGCGTGTGGCTCGCGCTGGCGCCGTCGCTCAACCTGTACCACCCGGTCTACCGGCCCGTCACGGACGCGATTTTCTCCGGCCCGACGTCGCTCGGCCACGTCGACCAGTACACGGCGATGAACGCGTTCGGCGTGTACGCGCAGGACCAGATCCGCTGGAAGCGCTGGACGCTGACGCTCGGCGGCCGCGAGGATTTCGTCAATGCTCGGTTCGACGACCGGACGGCCGGCACGCAGGCGCAGCAGGACGTCAGTGCATTCTCCGGGCGCGTCGGGCTCACCTATCAGGGCGACGCCGGGCTGTCGCCGTACCTGAGCTATTCGACGTCGTTCGATCCCGTCATCGGCGTCAGGATGTTCGGCGGCGGCTTGCCTAAACCGACGCGCGGCAAGCAGACGGAAGCCGGGCTGCGCTGGCAGCCGCCCGGCAAGAACTTGATGCTGAGTGCGGCCGTCTACCAGATCGACCAGACCAACGTCGTGACGCCGACACCGGTGAATCTCGACCCGACCGGCACGACGTCGGTGCAGACCGGCAAGGTGCGCTCGCGCGGGATCGAGCTGAGCGCGGTCGGCAAGGTCAGCCGTGAGCTGTCGGTCGTCGCGTCGTATGTGTATCAGGACGTCAAGAACGTGCAGGCGAACGACGCGTCGCTGAACAACTGGCCGGTGTCGGTGCCGCTGCCGCGGCAGATGGCGTCGATGTGGGCCGACTGGACCTGGCGCACGGGTGTGCTGTCGGGCCTCGGGATCGGCGGCGGCGTGCGCTACCAGAGCGCGTCGGCCGGCGCGCCCGACAACACGCTGACCGTGCCGAGCGTGACGCTGGTCGACCTGGCGCTGCACTACGAGATGCCGCACTGGCGGTTCGCGCTGAATGTCGCGAACCTGTTCGACCGGAGCTATGTCAGCGGCTGCCAGTCGTACGCCGTCTGCGTGTTCGGCAACGAGCGGACCGTGCTGGCCACCGCGAAATACAACTGGTAACCGCGCACGCGCGGCGCGGTCCTACGCGTCGCGTTGCGGTTCCCGACGCGCGGTGCGTTCGCCGGCTTGACGCTGGCGTCGCCACTCGGTCGGCGTGAGGCCGAAACGTTCGCGGAAGGCGGTCGCGAAATTCGCCGGCGTGGAAAAACCGATTTCCTTCGCGATGCTGGCAATGCTGAGCGATGTCGAATCCAGCAGATCCTGCGCGATCCGCAGCCGCTCGTGCCGCAGGTACTCGAACACCGTCTGGCCGAGATTGTCGCGAAACGCGCGTGACAGCCGCTTTTCGTGGGTGCCGACCGCGCGGGCCAGTTGCTCCACCGTCGGCGGATCGTTCAGCGTCCGTGCCAGGTGGCGGATGGCCGCGCGCACGATGATGTCGTCGTCCTTGCCGGCCACGAACGGGCTTTCCATGTCGACGGGCCGCTCGCGCTTCTCCCGCGCGATCTGCACGCGAATCCGCGCGAGCACTTCGGCGGGCTCGAACGGCTTCACCACATAGTCGACGCAGCCGATTTCGAATCCCTCGAGGCGCTCGTGCAAGGCGCCGGCCACGGTCAGGAAGATCACCGGAATCGCACACGTCAGCGGATCGGCGGCAAGCAGCCGGCACGCGGTGAAGCCGTCCATGCGCGGCATGCGGACATCCATCAGGATCAGGTCGGGCATGAGCGCCTGCGCGCGCTGGCACGCTTGCAGCCCGTCGGATGCAATGCTGATCCGGCAGCCCGTGCCGCGCAGGATGTCGATCAGCAAGCGAAGCTGGTCGGGCTGATCGTCGACGATCAGGATATGGGCGTCGCCCAATGCGGAGATCGATGGATGCATCGTGCACCTGTTATGGAATGGCTGCTGGCTGCGTTCCTGCGGGTGGCCGGCCCGGTTCGGAATAATCGTCGGAAGCCGCTCTATGGCGACGCACCAACGCTTCGATATTCGGATTTCGCCCAACTACGCGACAGACAACCGGCCGGCGCAATACCCGGCATGGCTTGTTTTGATCACTGATCCGGTATTGGCGCGGAGCGTTTCCGTTGTCGCGCGCCGAAAAGTGCGCGACTGCCGGTATCGATGCGAGCC
Source organism: Burkholderia sp. Ac-20384 (assembly GCF_017104605.1). Lineage (NCBI taxonomy): Bacteria > Pseudomonadati > Pseudomonadota > Betaproteobacteria > Burkholderiales > Burkholderiaceae > Burkholderia > Burkholderia sp. Ac-20384. The sequence goes on from NZ_JAAGPE010000001.1 coordinate 3,192, forward strand.
GAATTGTAGGGGCATATTTCGATTCTTGCCAGACGCATTGACGCTATCTGCTTCATTTCGCTTTTCGGATTCTTCATCGTGTATTGTGATTTTCGTTTGCGGCGCGGCACGCCGGTGCCTGTCCATTTCCGCCATTTTCATTTGCGCTGCCACATACAATCGCGCAATCGCGCATGTTTTTGGCAAAAACTTCTTCCCGGAATTTACCCTTAATCCGCCTCGGCAAAGCTTTTATCCGCCCGACAAAACATTCTCATTAATTTCAATTGCGCGAAATCGTTTGCGAGATGCGAATTCTTAACGTAACGCCTTGAATATATTGAATTTTACAATCTATAAAGAATGTCGCCTTCAATAATTTTCGGCCGTGTCTCATAATTCGTCCGAACTTTGAATGCAGGGTCGCACCAAGCAATACAAGGCACGGCGGGTTGGGACGGACGTTGTGCGATTCGGGTCCGATGGCATCAATTGATGTGACTCCGAACGCATGTCCGTCGCGCACAAGCGCAAATCCGGTTGCCGTGGATGAAATAAAAGAAGCGGGGTTGGTCGCGGTCGACGCGACATCAAATCAGGGGTGTCCATAACGGCGGGTTGAATCTCCGGATTCAGTCGTTGGGCGAATTCGCCCATATAGAACGATATGCATTCCTAATGCATTACCTGGATTAACGGAACGGGCCGTCACACGAACGGCGTGCCCGGGCTTTCGAACGTCCCATCGTTACGGGCGGACGATGCGTGTCGCCTTCGACACGCTCGGGCCGGGCATGGGAATCGGGTTCCGCACTGAAGTCGCAATCGTAACCGCAGCTGAAGTCTTCAACAAAAGTAAGTAGTCCGTATTCAAACCAAACGCAAAAAAACGGAGCAGAAGGCCATGAAGAGGAAGCAGATTTCGGCGCTTGCCGCCGCCATGTTCACGGGTGCAGGTGTCCTGATCTCGGGCGCCGCGCATGCGGACAATTTCGTCGACCGCGGCAACCCGGACAACGCGCTGAGCGGTCAGTGCATCGACGGCACGAACCCGCTGTGCGTGTCGACCAAGAGCGGGACCTACGCCGCGGTGAGCTCGACGAACGTCACGATGGGAACGAATGCCCGGGCCGGTACCAGCGGCATCGCGATCGGCGACCAGTCGAATGCGGCCAGCAAGGGCGGCACCAGCAGCGGCGGTTCGATTGCTGTCGGCGTCGGCGCGCAGGCGCTGGCGAACTCGGCGACGGCGATCGGCACGGTGGCCGTCGCGCAAGGCAATACGGCGCTCGCCATCGGCCGCCAGTCGGCCGCGGTCGGCGACTTCTCGATGGCAGTCGGCAACGTCGCGGACGCACGCGGCACGAGCTCGATCGCACTCGGCCACTCGGCGCTGGCAAGCGGCGATCGCTCGGTTGCGATCGGCGGCGCCAACCCGACGACGAGCGACGGCGTCTCGGCCGGCGCGTCGTATGACGCGGCCACCCAAACGCGCGCAGCGGGCACGCAATCCGTGGCGATCGGTGCGGGCGCGCAGACGAACGACAACAACCAGGTGGCGATCGGTTCGGGCAGCGTCGGTGCGAACAATGGCGGCACGCCGGTGTTCGGCGGCACGGCCGCGCCGGTTGGCGGTGCGGTGTCGTTCGGCGCAATCGGCAAGGAGCGCCAGCTCAAGAACGTCGCGGCAGGCGCGGCCGATACGGACGCCGTCAACGTCCAGCAGTTGAAGAACGTGAACGGCACGCTCAGCACGAGCATCGCCACGGTCGACGCGCGCGTGACGTCGGTCGGCAATTCGCTGTCGACCACGATCTCGAACGTCGACCAGCGCGTGACCAACGTGGGCAACAGCCTCAGCACCAGCATCGTGACCGCAACGAAGAACGTCGTGAAATACACCGACGATTCGCATGCGGCGATCGCACTCGACGGCAGCAACGGCACGACGATCAACGGCGTCGCGGCCGGCGTCGCCGACACCGATGCGGTCAACGTCGGTCAGCTGAAGGGCACCGTCGCACCGCTGCAGACCTCCATTTCGACGGCGGCGTCGAACATCACGAACCTGCAGACCAGCGTCACCGGCATCAACACGTCGCTGAGCACGGCAACCACGAACATCAGCAACCTGCAGGCGGCCGACGCACGCAACGTGAAGTACGACGGCCAGAGCGGATTCGACTCGGTGACGTTCGCCGGCACGAACGGCACGACGCTGCACAACGTCGCAGCCGGTGTCGCGGATACCGACGCGGTGAACGTCGGGCAACTGAACGGCGGCCTGTCGTCGCTCAGCACGAGCGTGACGAACAACATCAGCACGACGCTCGGCAACCTGAGCACGTCGATCAACAACCAGATCGGCAACGCGACGAAGAACGCCGTGCAGTACGACGACGATGCCCACAGCGGCGTGACGCTCGGCGGCAAGGGCGCACAGTCGCCGGTCGCGCTGCACAACGTCGCGGACGGTGTTGCCACGGGCGACGCCGTGAACGTCGGCCAGCTCGGCAAGGCCACCGACACGCTCAACCAGTCGATCACGAATGTCGGCAGCAGCGTGACGACGCTCGGCAACCAGGTCACGACGAACACGGGCAACATCGCCGCGCTCCAGCAGGATGCGCTCCTGTGGAACACGAACCTCGGTGCGTACGATGCGAGCCATGGCGGCAACGGTCCGCAACGCATCGGCAACGTCGCGGCCGGCGTCGCCAACACCGACGCGGTCAACGTCGGTCAGTTGACGGGCACGGTCGCACCGCTGCAATCGTCGATCTCGACGGCGGCGTCGAACATCACGAACCTGCAGGGTAACGTCACCGGCATCAATGCATCGCTGAGCACGGCGACCACGAACATCAGCAACCTGCAGGCGGCCGACGCACGCAACGTGAAGTACGACGGCCAGAGCGGGTTCGACTCGGTGACGTTCGCCGGCACGAACGGCACCACGCTGCACAACGTCGCGGCCGGTGTCGCGAACACCGATGCCGTGAACGTCGGGCAACTGAACGGCGGCTTGTCGTCGCTCAGCACGAGCGTGACGAACAACATCAATACGACGCTCGGCAGCCTCAGCACGTCGATCAACAACCAGATCGGCAACGCGACGAAGAACGCGGTGCAGTACGACGATGACGCGCACAGCGGCGTGACGCTCGGCGGCAAGGGTGCGCAGTCGCCGGTCGCGCTGCACAACGTCGCGGACGGTGTTGCGACGGGCGACGCCGTGAACGTCGGCCAGCTCGGCAAGGCCACCGACACGCTGAACCAGTCGATCACGAACGTCAGCAACAGCGTGACCACGCTCGGCAACCAGGTGACGACGAACACGGGCAACATCGCGGCGCTCCAGCAGGACGCGCTCCAGTGGAACGCGAACCTCGGCACCTACGATGCGAGCCACGGCGGCAACGGCCCGCAACGCATCGGCAATGTCGCGGCCGGCAAGAACGGAACGGATGCGGTCAACGTCGACCAGTTGAACGCGGCGATTCAGGACGGCACGAGCCAGCTCGATGCGCTCGCGGTGAAGTACGACGACGCGAGCAAGAAACAGGTTTCGCTCGGCGCGGGCAACGGCGGGAGCCCGGTGCGCCTGACCAACGTCGCGGAAGGCAACGTTGCGTCCGGCAGCACGGACGCGGTGAACGGCGCGCAACTGCGCCGCGCGACCGACGGCACGGCAGCCGCGCTGGGCGGCGGCGCAACGGCGAATCCGGACGGCTCGATCACGGCGCCGGCCTATAAAGTCGGCGGCGGTTCATTCAACAACGTCGGCGACGCGCTCACGAACCTCGACGGTCGCGTCGGCAGCAACACGACGACGCTCGAGAATCACGAAACGCGCATCGGCAATGCCGAAACGAACATCGCCGGCAACACGGCCGCGATTGCCGGGCTGCAGCAGGACGCGCTCCAGTTCGACCCGAAGGCCGGTGCCTACAACGCGGCGCGCGGCGGTGCACCGACGAAGCTGACGAACGTGGCCGACGGCAACATCGCCGCGGGCAGCACGGACGCGGTGAACGGCGGCCAGTTGTCGGGCGTGAAGTCGTCGCTCGAACAGCAGATCACGCAGGTGTCCAACCAGGCGGGCGAGGCCGTGAAGAACGTCGTCAAATACGATGTCGACACGAACGGCAACCGGCTGAATTCGGTATCGCTGATCGGCGGCGACACGAATGCGGCGGTCGTGCTGAAGAACGTCGCCGCGGGCACCGACGATACCGACGCGGTGAACGTGAAGCAGCTGAAGGGCGTGCAGTCGAGTCTCAACCAGCTCGGCGCGCTCGCGGTGCAGTACGACGACAGCTCGAAGAGCTCGATCACGCTCGGCGGCGCCGGCGGCACGCGCATCACCAACGTGCAGGCAGGCGCGCTCAGCGCAACCAGCACGGACGCAGTGAACGGCTCGCAGCTCTACGCGACGAACCAGCAGGTCGCGAAGAACACGACCGACATCACGAACCTGCAGGGGAACGTGACCAACATCGCGAACGGCAAGGCCGGCCTCGTGCAGCAGCAGGACCCGAACGGCGCGATCACGGTCGGGAAGGACACCGGCGGGACCCGCGTGAACTTCTCCGGCACGGCGGGCGACCGTGTGCTGACCGGCGTTGCGGCGGGCGTGAACGAGAACGACGCGGTCAACATGGGCCAGTTCAACAATGCGCTGAAGAACGCGGCGGCCAACGACCAGATCCGCGCGGCGGCGACCGATGCGAACACCACGTGGATCGCGCGTGCCGATGCGGGTTCGATCGGCTCGACGGCAACCGCGACCGGCAAGAACGCGGTGGCGGTCGGCCAGGGCTCCGTTGCCGATCGCGACAATTCGTTCTCGGTGGGTGCGAAGGGCAGCGAACGCCAGGTCACGAACGTCGCGGCCGGCACGGCGCCGACCGATGCGGTGAACGTGCAGCAGCTGAACGACAACCTGTCGGCCGCGTCGAATCAGGCGAAGGGCTACACCGACCAGCGCATCGGCCAGGTGTACAACTCGTTCAACGACCTGAAGAAGGACATGTATGGCGGCGTGGCATCGGCCATGGCCGTGGCCGGCCTGCCGCAACCGACGGGCGCGGGCCGCTCGATGGTCTCGGCGGCGACGTCGAACTATCACGGCCAGCAGGGTTTCGCCGCCGGTTATTCGTACGTGACGGAAAGCAACCGCTGGGTCGTCAAGGCGTCGGTGACGGGCAACACGCGTTCGGACTTCGGCGCGGTGGTGGGCGCGGGTTACCAGTTCTGACGTCGTCCACGCAGCATCGATTGACCGGGGGTGCCGGGCAGGGGGGGTGAGGTCCGGCACTGGCGGGAAATCCGTGGCCCGGGGTGGATTCGTCTACCCCGGGCCATCGACGTTTGGTTCGCCACGAAGATCGACGTGGCTGCGCCGAGCGTGTCCGGCAGTACTTGCCGTTTGCACTGCGCTCGCGTCTCACGCGGCAAACACCGTAACGATGGAATCGGCAGGACGCAGCCATCGATTCCGGTAACCGGCCACGGCAAATCGGTAAGTGTGACTGGCGATCCAGTAGGTTGTGTAATGCATATGAAAGCAATCGTGTGACCGATGCCAGGTGCCGGCGCATTTAAAGCGTTACCACCAAGGCAGGAAACAACGCCCGCCAACACCGTCGATGGATGATTTATTCGTCGATAGTGGTGATAATCGTCGACTGGTGCAACGCAACCCGCGTTGAGCGTGTCCGAGCACGTCTTCCAAGCCCGTATTGGCGCCGACAACGACAAATGAAAACGATGAAACCCGTCAACAAGATGCTTCCCGTGCAGCGCTTTGCGTTGCCGCGTCAAATTCAGTTGCCTGCCTGCGCAGCACATGCCGTCGTGCCGTCCGCTTTTCTCGCGGATTACGACACCCGGTGCCGCTGAGCGCCCGGACACGCCGCTCCATTCGTTCAACCAGACCCGGCGCTTGAATCGATCGTCCGGGTAATCGGTATCGCACGGCGATACCCGTCGGTGCATCCCGTGAAGTCGCATCGGGTCACATGACGACGCATCACGGAATCGCACACAGGGGTAACAACACATGATCGGGAAGTTTGCGTGGCTGTCCGTCGCTTCACTTCTGGTCGCGGCATGCGGGGATCGATCGGGGCTGGCCGATGCTGCATCGAATGCGCAGTCGGCGGGGGCTTCGGCGACACACGCCGTCGCCGCGCAGAGCGGGGGGAGCGAGCAGATCCCGGCACCCGTGCCGCCGAGGCCCGGCCAGGTGCTCGAGGGCATTTACCAGAAGGACGCGCATGGCGAGAGCACGATGGAGATCGCCAATGGAAGCCAGGCCTCTTACTGGTACGGGCACGCGTTCGATCTGAACGGCAATCACTACTTCACCGGCTTTGCTTACGACACGCCGAACAAGTACGCCGAACAGGAGAAAACCGCCGCCCCGGCGCCCGACGCGAGGGTGACCCTCACCGAAGCCACCTTCGAATGGACCACGGACAGCGGCGTGGCCGGCTGGAACATGGTCGAGTCGGAACGCTCGATCGGCGAGTTCGGCGGCTACGAGAAGGCCGACACGATCGACGACAAGGAACCGGCCGTGAGCACGACAACGCCGGACGGGCAGATCGTGCTGGCGGTCCCGACCTGGTATCTGGCCTCCGGTACCCGGATCAAGTCGTTCAGCCTGTTCGTCTACCAGCGCACCCATGCGTCAAGCAATCCTGACGATACCGACTGGACCTATGCCGGCAACGTGTTTCGCGGCAATGACAACGGCGCGGCGTGCGATGCCGACGGTACCGGCAATCACGTCCCGTGCGTGGCCGGCTCGTCGACCCTGACCTTCGTGTCGGCCGATCGCCGCGATTTTCCGCGCGTTCGCGTGGCGATGAAGGGGACGGGCATCGACCACGCCGGTCAGAAGAAAACCTACGGCGCGGCGGATGTCGTCGAATACCGGTTCAATCCGAAGACGAAGATTTACGAAGCGGCGAAGACGTAGGGCGGCATGCGGCATGTCGCATTCAACGATGGTTTCACTTGTCCACGAAGAGGATCGAATGACGAAGCCCGTCTCGAGAAACAGCATGTCGATGGTGTGGGCGTGTTTGGCGATACCGTTCATTGCGGGTTGCGCGAATGTCTGTTCCGCGCTGGATTCCAGCCCGGTGTGCGCGACGATGTATCCCGGCCCGGTTCAGAAGGCGGCCAAGGCCATGGTGGGGCAGCCGATCTCGGTGGCGTTCAAGGCGTTCGGCCCTCCGTTCATCAATCATCCGCCGCTAGCGCAGTCGCCGGAGTCGGCCAGTTATACCGGGAACTACTTCTGGGACAACTCGCGGGTCCACGTGAGCCCGAACCTGTCGTTCGTCCAGACCGGCAGCCAGTACGTCGGCAGTCATGTGGCCGGGGTGATTCCGGGTGGAAATGGCGTAGCGGAAATGCCGGTGTATCAGGACGACTATCGAGCGACCGGCTATTACGACCACGAAACCGTGCTCGACTACGTGTGCATGATCACGATCAAGACGAATCATGCCGACATCATCACGAAGGTGGAGGTGGGCGGGTGCCGGAAATGACGGGGCTCCGGCCCATCCAGGCCGAATGCGAGTAGCGCGATCCGCAGCGATCGCAACTGCGCCGCGGCCCACGGTTTCACGCGGGTTCGCGCGCGGTCCGGACGTGCGTCCAATGCGAGTAGTCGAATGTGAGCGCCGGCTCGTATTCTGAATGCGTGGGGCGGAACGGCATGGGGCCTCCGCCGATCCACGCATGACAGAGACTCGCAATGACTGCCATTACGCAAACCATGAAGCTCAACCACCTGAGCTTCCCCTCGGCCGACACACTGGCGACGGCCCGATTCTTCGAGCGGCACCTCGGCTTCACGATCGCCGGAAGCTGGGACCAATCCTGGATCCTCAAGCGCCCGGGCTTCGACGTGGTGATCGATCACGTCAGCGACGACACGCCGGCATGGCCGACCAATTTCCACGTCGGGTTCGAACTGCCGAGCTTCGACGACGTTCGCACGTTGTTCGAGCGCTTCAGGGAAGAGGGCGTCGAGATGGTGACGGACGTCTTCAATAACGGGCGCGGTTCGCGTTTCTTCTGCCGCGCACCGGGCGGCGTGATGTTCGAACTGAACACGCGCGCGGATGCCGCGCCGGAATATCAAGGCACCTTCGACGACTGACGCAGGTACGCGTCGCGCCGCGCTCAGCCGCCGGCGCGGGTCGGCTTGTCGATGGCTGCGCGGGGATGCGAAGGCTGGGTGATTTTCGTCGTGCGCAGATCGTTGCAGAGCACGAGATGGCGGATCTGCACCCCCCACAACCCGACGAGCGGTTTGCCGTCGCGCAGGACTTCAACAGCAAGAAACGGAGTGCCTGCCTGCGCCGGGCCGCCTACATTGCCGTGATGAACCTCACTCACGGGATGTAAAAACAATGACCTTGCTCGAAGGAAAAGTAGCCATCGTCACCGGCGCCTCGACCGGCATCGGCCGTGCGGTCGCGGTGATGTTCGCGGCGCACGGCGCGTCAGTCGTATTGGGCGCGCGCAGCGAAGCCCCGCTGAATCAGGTTGCCGACGAAATCCGTCGTCAGGGCGGGCAGGCGCGCGCATGCGCCGGCGACGTCGGTGACGTCGATACGCATCGAAGGCTCGTCGCGACGGCCGTGCGCGAGTTCGGCGGCCTCGATATCGCGATCAACAACGCGGGAACGGTCGGGCCGCTCAAGCCGCTCGCCGACCTCTCGCTCGACGAGTGGCAGCAGACGCTGTCGACCAACCTGACGGCCGCCTTCCTCGGAGCGAGCAGCCAGATTCCCGCGATGCTCGAACGCGGAGGCGGTTCGATCGTCTTCACGTCCAGCTTCGTCGGGACCAGTGCCGGGCTTCCCGGCATGGCTGCGTATGGCGCGTCCAAGGCCGGCTTGATGGGATTGGTGAAGGGCATCACCGCGGACTATGCGGCACGCGGGATTCGGGCCAACGCACTGTTGCCGGGCGGTGTGGATACCGCGATGGGGGGCGACCGGGACCAGAAGGAATGGGCGGCCGGGCTCCACGCAATGAAGCGAATCGCGCGCCCCGACGAGATCGCCTCCGCAGCGCTGTTCCTGGCGAGCCCGATGGCCAGTTTCGTCACCGGCTCGGCGCTGTTCGCCGACGGCGGCAATGCGGCCGTGAAGTGACGTCCCGTCGGCGCAAGCTCAACCGCCGGCGCGGGTCAGTCGGTCGATGACTGCGCGGGTATGCGAAGGCTGGGTGATTTCCGTCCAGTGCAGATGCGCGAATTTCGGGTCGTCGCGCAGCGCGGCGAACTTGATGCGATTCCTGGCGAACGTGGTGTATGACCACAGCAGCACCGACTCTCGGGAGAATGCCATCCGCAGCGACTCCCGGTTGCCGTGCGACAGCTCGGTGCGCATGAGCCCGCGGCTCAACGTGCGCCAGAGCACCCGGGAGAATACGGTTCGTCGCCCGAAGTTGAGCCAGATCACGTGTGTGGCTTTCGACCAGAGCACGTCGCGTACGGCGCTGTAGTTCCCGTCGGCGACCCATCGGTCGCCGGCGGTCGCGGCCAGCACGGCGTTCTCGAACTGTTCCGGCGGCACGGCGGTCCAGTCGGGGCCCCAGTAGAGTCGATCCAGCTCGATGTACGGGCAGTTTGCTGCTGCCGCCAGTGCGCTGGAAAAAGTGGATTTCCCCGCTCCGCTGGTTCCAACGACGACGACGCGCATGTGTTTGACCGCGGTTGAAGTTTGAAGCCGCGTATTCTGCCTCATGCGCAGAAACGACGCTGCATCTTCGATCGGATCGAGGCCGCCGGCACACCGGCCGCCATGCGCGTCCGGATGTACTCGATGCGACGGTAACGGCAGGCGTGGCGCCTCGTGCAGGCCTGTCGCGCGTTTTGTACAATCTCGCGCGAGGGTCGGGCAGCGCACGGCCATCACGTACGTCAACAAGATCGAAAGAGAGAAACGATGGCGACCGAACTCGGGTTGAGGGTGAGCAGGTACGCGTGCGGCGCTTGCAACGGTACCCCGCGATGGGTGCGCGGCAGGGTAGAGGCGGCGTGCGCGTCTCAACCGGATCGGCACCGCGCATGAGTGACAAACCCGTTCTTGCCGCCGGCGCACCGTGCGAACCTGTCGCGTCGACTGCACCCCTGATGGCGCTGGCGTGCCTGCTCGTCTTCATGGCGCAAATGGCGACGACGGTGTACCTGCCGTCACTGCCTGTCGTCATGCGCGAATTGACGATGACGCAAGGCGGCGCCGAGTTCTCCATCTCCGCGTATGTGATCGGCGCAGCGTTGCCGGTACCGTTCTGGGGCGCTGCCGCGGAACGCTGGGGCAGGCGCGGCCCGCTGCTGATTTCGTTGCTGCTGTTCGTCGCCAGCAGCCTGCTGCTTGCCATCTGCACGGCCGCACCGGCGCTGCTCGTGTTGCGCGCGCTGCAGGGCATCGGCGGTGGCGGCGCAGCGATCATCGCCAGAATCATCGTCCGCGACAACTGGCGCGGCGACGAACTGGCACGACGGCTCTCCGTGTTGTCGATCGCCTTCATCACGGCGCTGGGCGGCGGCCAGTTCGTCGGCGGGCTGATCGGCCGATACAGTCATTGGCAAACGGGTTTCGTGCTGATGGCCGTCATCGCCGCGCTGGCGATCGGCCTGTCGTATGCGTTGCCGTTGAAGGCGGGAAGCCGCGCCGCGGTCACGTCAGGCATGGCCGGCACATACCGGGCCCTGCTGCGGCGCCCGGGTTTCCTTTGGCCGGCTTGCGCGGGCGGGTTGGGTTTCGCGACGACCGTGACCTTGCAGGAAGTGAGTCCGTTCGTGTTCCAGACGCATTTCAAGCTGGCCGTGACGAGCTTCGGCAGTATCGGCCTGTTGCTCGGCGTCGCCTATTTCAGCGGCGCGATGCTGGTCAATCGCCTCGTGAAGCGGCTGGGCGGCGTGCGGCTGATGCACGCCGGTGCCGCGCTGGTTGCGCTCGCAACCACGTTGATGCTGGCGTCGTGGCTGGGCGGCCTGCTGACCCATTTCACCGGCCTGTGGATCTTCATCGCGCTGTATTGCCTCGCGATTTTCGGGCAGGCGGTGCTGTTTCCGAACAGCATGGCGACGGCCGTCAGCGATGCGCACGAACATGGCGCGCATGCGATGGCCTTGTGCGGCTTCCTGCAGCAAGGATTGGCGGGCATCGCGGCGACGGCCGCAGTGCTGCAGCACCACGGCGGCACGTGGACGCTCGCCGTGTTCGTGCTGGGGGCGCTCACGTGGCTGGTGGTGCGCTTGAAGGTGAGGGCCCGCCAGGCAGCGAACGTCACCGGATGATTCGTCGGCCGCATGCGTCTCACCCGGACGCAGCAGCGGGCCAACCGATGGCTGAGCGCAGGCATTCCAATACCAGCAAAAACATGACGCGATTTGCGACAGGTCGCGCCGTGCCGCTCAAGCGAACGATTCGTAGAAAGCATTAACTCATGTGTCGCTCGGCAGGCTTTCACTACGAATTCAAAGGTGTCGCCATCAAAAGCAAGAACCGAAAAGCATTAAAGGCGCATTGACGTGCCGGGAATGGTAACAATCAAAATAAATATTTAATAAGGCAAGTAGTATCGGCCGATTTACCCCGGCGTCACATCTTCCATCCTGCGCAACCCACGCCATGCGCTGCCTCGCCCAGGCAGCACCGGGCTCGCCGGCCCGTTCCACCGATGCAACGTTGCCGATCCCGGCATCGCGACCGACGAGATCATTTCAAATTTCTCACCAAACCATGACTCGATTAACATCGATGACAGAAAAAATTAAACTCGCAGAAAATATCTTGTAATTATAAATATGACCTTCTAGCATCCCTCTGCGGTTCGTGACATGTCTTACATCAAAGTCTGTACTTGATGCATTCCTCGAACATCACCCACTTATAACCCGGGGGATTACATGAAGAAATTGTCTCGTCTGCTGTCCATCTCCGCGATTACCGTCGCGAGTCTCAGTGCTTTTGCCCAGGCCGGCGACCCGTCGGCTACGGTCGACAAGGCACTGCAACTGATCCAGCAGAACCCGTCTGCCTTCAGCCTTGCCGTTGGCGGCGCAGCACGCACGTTGAAGTTCGCAGGGCCGCAGGCAAGCGCGCCGGCGGACGGCGATCAGTTCCAGGTACGCGACGTGATCGTCGACCCCGACGGCACCGAGCACGTGCGCTTCGACCGCTTCTACGCGGGCCTGCCCGTGATCGGGGGCGACGTTGTCGTCCATTCGAGCAACGGGCAGTTGAAGCAGGCGAGCGTGACCCAGCTCGCACCGATCAATCTCGCCGGGAACATCGGCAAGGTCGGCGACCGCTCGGTGGTACGCAACGCACCCGACGTCGGCGCTGCCCGGGTCAAGCGCATCGCAGCCGCGCGTTTCAATTCGGACGTGCGCCGCGTCGATGACGCTGAACTCGTCGTGTTCGCACGCGACGTCACGCCGACGCTGGCCTACGCGGTACGCGTCTACGGCAAGGCGACCGATGCGCACGGCGATGCCGTGCTGTACTACGTCGATGCGCGTAACGGCACCGTGCTCGACGCGCAGGACCTGATCAAGACCGCCGCCGCAACGGGCACCGGCCGCTCGCTGTACTACGGCAACCTGACGCTCACCACGGACCAGACGGGCACGAACGCGTACCGGATGCTCGATCCGAGCCGCGGCTCGGGCTCGGTCTACGACGGCCGCGGCCTGACCTCGGACGACGTCGAACAGGCGACCGACCTGCCGATCTTCACGAGCAGCACGAACGTGTGGGGCAACAATACGACGACCGACCGGCAGACGGTCGCCGCCGACATCGACTATGGTCTCGCGCTCACTTGGGACTACTACAAGACGATGCACAACCGCAACGGCATCTTCAACGACGGCCGCGGCGTGAAGAGCTATGCACACGTCGTGTTCAACACCGGCAGCGGCACGACCGGCGCGAATGCGGCATGGCTGAATTCGCACGTGATGGTGTACGGTGACGGCCAACCCGGCACCAGCCTGCCGAAACCGGTCGTGTCGGTCGACGTCGCCGGACACGAGATGAGTCACGGCGTGACCGAGGCCACGGCCAACCTGAACTATTCGGGCGACGCGGGTGGCTTGAACGAGTCGACGTCCGATATTTTCGGCACGCTCGTGAAGTACTACGCCAACAATCCGAACGATCCCGGCAACTACGTGATCGGTGCGCGCGTGGTGAGCGGCGGCCTGCGCAAGATGTACAAGCAGGATCTCGACGGCCGGTCGTTCAGCTGCTACCCGTCCGGCGGATTCTCGTGGTCGAATCCGCGCCACGACCCGCACCTCACGTCGGGTGTCGGCAACCGCCTGTTCTACCTGCTCGCAGAAGGCCCGACGGTGCCGTCGACCGATACCGGCCTGACGAAGGCGCAACTGGTCTGTAACGGCGACACGACCTTCAGCGGCGTGGGCCGCGAGAAGGCCGGCAAGATCTGGTACCGGACGCTGACCGTGTATCTGAACGCCAACTCCAGCTACCCGAACGCACGTCGTGCATCGATCCAGGCGGCCAACGACCTGTACGGTGCGAATTCGGCCGAAAGCACGGCGGTCGCGCGTGCCTGGAGTGCCGTCGGGGTGAATTGACGGCGCCTGGGTGAGTGCGTTGAACGCCCGGAGATCGCGTGGCGGACCTTCGCTTCGGAGAAGTGCGAGCCGATCGAAGCCACGCGGTGCCCGGGCGAACGACGGGCAGAGGTTGATCGACCGCCTGCGGTTGCAGGCGGTCGATTTTCTTGCATCCGGATTTCATCACGCCCGCCGTCTATTGCGCTGATCTCGCCGCGCCTCACCTCGCCACCGGTCGAACCGTTCGCCGGAATGCACGTGCCCGTCTGACCGATCACTTTCCGATCCGTCCACCGCCATCCAATGTCGCCCCCGGTTGTCGGGTAAACCTCGACAGCGGCATGCCGTTGCCCGCACGAAATCGCCGTTCGCGAATCGCCCATGCGCCGAACGCGACTTGGCGCACGTGTGCCGGGCCTTTACCCTTGGTGAAGCATTCGCAGTATCGCCGCGACATCGAATTTGGGAAGCCAGGAAGAGGGAGACGAGGAGGGCATCATGACGGAAGCCATGTCTGGCGGCTACCTGGACCGATTCGTGATCGGTGCGACTTACCGGCACCCGATTCAGCATACGCTCACCGAGGCCTGCAACCTGCTGTTCAGCACGCTGACGCATAACGCAGAGCCGTTGTATCTCGATGTCGAGCACGGCGGATCGTCCCCGTACCACGCACGGGTGGCAAACAGCACGTTCGTATTGTGCGTGGCCAGCGGTGCGCACGCATACGAACTGAATCAGACCATTCGCTCCATCGGACTGGGTTGCACGGACGTCCGATTCGTCCGGCCCGTTTTCGTCGGCGATACGATCTGGGCAGAAAGCGAGACCGTGGACCGGTGCGATGCGGGTCGCGAAGGCGCCGTGATCGAGTTCGAATGTCGTGTCTACAATCAGCGCAACGAGCTGGTTATCAAGTTTCGGAGCCAATGGTCGATGTCGACGCCCGCATTGCCGCTCCAGTGACGAACGCCGGCGCGTGGCGGCCGATCCCGCACGACCGGCTGCGAACACGCGACTCGCGAGCAGGCCGTGCGCGTTGATGCTACCGTGTGCACCTGACATCCGTGGAAAGTCGCCCGTCGTCACGCTGCCGATCCGATGCATCGGCCGTGCAACCGGTGATCAGGAAAGACGGCTTCAACTGTTCGTTTCCCGGACAGGATTCCCATAAAAACGTGCATCCCCGACAAGCGACGGGTCAACCTGCGCCATCGTGGAGCGAGCACAGTGCCGTGTCGCCGCCAGTCGATCGCTGCCGCGAGCGTACGATCGGGCGACCGGACGGAAGGAGACATCATGAGTGCGTTGAGCGTGCACGGTTTGACCCGCCGGGTCGACCTCTTTACGTTGCGCCTGTTTCTCACGGTCGTGGAGGAACGCCAGATCCGGCGTGCCGCGACGCGGGAGAACATCGCGCCATCCGCCGCGACGAAGCGGGTCCAGGACCTCGAGGACATTGCCGGCGTGCAATTGCTCGAACGCATTCCGAACGGGGTCGTTCCGAATGCGGCAGGTGAAGTGCTTGCACGCTACCTGCGGCAGATGTTCGAAAACTTCGAGGACATGCGGCGCGAGCTCTCCGAATTTTCGGCGGGTGTGCGCGGACACGTCAGCGTTGCGTCGACGGGTGCCAGCGTCGTCCAGTATCTGGGGCGCGAATTCGGCGAGTTCGCACGCAGTTTTCCGCAGGTCGAACTCGAGCTGAAGCAGGAGCCCAACACGAACCTCGTGCGAGCGGTGATGACGGGCGACGTCGATCTGTGCGTGTACGTGGTGAGCGCCGACGTCGACGACTCGCAGCTGGATACGCTGCCTTATCGTACCGACAGCTTCGTCGCCGTCGTGCCACGCAATCATCCGCTCGCCGAGCAACGCACGGTGAAAACCCTCGATCTCGTTCGCGAGCCGTTCATCGCGCAACCGGTCAATACGACGCTGATGTTCAAGGTCAATGAAGCCGCGCATGCGCTCGGGGAGACGATTCGCGCCAGGTTTACCGTGTCGGGCGCCGACGTCGCACTGAGTCTCGTACAGGCGGGCCTTGGCGTGACGGTGCTCCCGGAATGCATGGTCCCGATGGACAGCCACGAACGGTGTGCGGTCCTGCACATCCAGGAGCCGTGGGCCGAGCGGGTGCTGCGGGTCGGTACCCGAAAAGGCAAGGCCACGACTTCGGCCACGCGCGCGCTGATCGACCAGCTTACCGGGCGGCCGAAGGCCGCGCCGTCGTCCGGCCCGCTGGTCGATTGATCGATAGGCGGGGTGCGGCCGTATCGCGCCGCGCGCGCAGCGCTTCGTTTCCCCGACTCCCACACCACCTTTCCGGTGCTCCGCCGCATGGCCGCCGACCTCGGGCGTCTCATCGCGGGCGGCACCGCGTCCTCCGTCATCCTGACTGGTTCCAGACACCGCATGGGCCGCTGCGCCCGACGTTCGTGAACGGCGAACGGCGGCCTCGCAATTCGTGATTTGAAGATGCGGCGTGCGCCTCATAGCATTGATGGCGCCACCGATGCAACGCACACCGTGCGAATGCGCGGCGGCCGCCGGCGGCCCGGACCACGAGCCATGCTGAATGAAAAAAGGAAAGGCACTGCGACCTTCCAGACACGGAGACAAAGGAACCATGCGTCAATTCGATTTGCAGGCGGTGATCGACGAAGCCCGATTCGGTCGATTCCACGCCGTCGTGCTTTGCTGGTGCATCCTGATCATGATTCTCGACGGGTACGACCTCGCGATCGTCGGCATTTCGCTGCCGCTGATCATGAAGGCGATGCACATTTCACCCGTCACGGCCGGCGTGATCGCCAGTTCGAGCCTGTTCGGCATGATGGTCGGCAGCATTCTGCTGGGCAGCATCGCCGACCGTATCGGGCGACGCCCGGCGATCGTGCTGTGCGTGCTGCTCTTCAGCGTATTCAGCGCGGCGGCCGGCGCAGTCTCGAGCGCCGTCGCGTTTTGCGCGTTGCGGTTCCTCGCGGGACTGGGCCTCGGCGGTATCGCACCCACGTGCGCCGCGCAGATGACGGAGTATTCGCCGCGGCGCATGCGCAGCATGCTCGTGTCGCTGATGTTCGCGGGCTACTCGGGCGGCGGCGTGCTGGCGGCGTTGCTCGGCAAGACCCTGTTGGAAAACTACGGGTGGCGGTCGATCTATTACGCGGCGGCCGTGCCGATCGTGCTGGTTCCGGTGATCTGGCGCACGTTGCCCGAATCGCTGTCGTTCCTGGTGCTCAAGGGCCGTGACGCGGACGTGCGCCGGATCGCGCAACGGCTGATGCCCGGCCAGGTTCCCCGGCCGGGCGACCGCTTCGCGATGCCGAAGGAGGAGGCCGGCCCGACGAGGCTGCTTGGCGCGCTCTTCAGCGAAGGGCGTGCGTTCAGCACGCTGATGTTCTGGGTGACCTGCATCACCAATCTCTTCATGGTCTACGGGCTGAGTTCGTGGCTGACCAAGCTGATGGCGTCCGCCGGCTACAGCCTCGGCTCGGCGCTGACGTTCGTGATGGCGATGAATCTCGGCGCGGTGGTCGGCGCGATCGGCGGCGGCTGGCTGGCCGATCGCCTCAATATCCAGCGCGTGCTGATCGGCATGTACCTGGTCGCGGCCGTCTCGATCGCGCTGCTCGGCTACAACGCGCCCACCGCGGTTCTCTACGCGGTCGTGACCGTTGCCGGCGCCTGCACGATCGGCACGCAGATCGTGGTCTACGCCTACGCGGGCCAGTTCTACCCGACCAACGTGCGCTCGACCGGCGTAGGCTGGGCCGCGGGGATCGGGCGCCTCGGTGCGATGTTCGGCCCGATCCTCATCGGGGTGATCGTGGGGCTCGCGCTTCCGCTGCGCTTCAACTTCTATGCGATGGCGATTCCCGCGGTGATCGGCGCACTCGCCGTCGCGCTGGTCAACGACCGGTTGTCCGACCGCGTCAGGAGCGGTGCGGCGCAGGGTCGCGCCGGCGAGCTGGGCGCCGTCGGCGAAGGCAGCGCCTAGCGTACGGTGCGTATGCAGAGGCGCAGCGATGTTGCAGGGAATCAGTACGCCGAAGATCCAGTGAAGTCGACAATCAAACCAATCGAACGGGAGTTTCAAATGAATCGCATGAAAGGCAAGACGGTCATCATTACAGGCGCCGCGAGCGGCATGGGCGCGGCCGGGGCCGGATTGCTCGCGCGCGAGGGCGCCAACGTGCTGGTGACCGACATCCGCGCCGACGGCGCGGCGCAGGTGGCCGCCGGGATTCGCGAACAGGGGCTGAGCGCCGAACACTGCGGCCTCGACGTCACCGATGCGGCGCAATGGCAGGCAGCCGTCGACAAGGCACTCGCGGCGTGGGGGCGAGTCGACGTGCTCGTCAACAACGCCGGGTTGCCCGGCACGCCGGATACCTGGGAGCAGGCGACACTCGAAAGCCTGAACAAGCTGATCGAGCTGAATCTCAACGGCCAGTTCCTGGGGATCAAGACGGTCATTCCGGCGATGGAGCGCACCGGCGGCGGATCGATCGTCAACATGTCGTCGATCGCCGGCATGATCGCGTTTCCGGGTCTCCACCCGGGCTACGGCGCATCGAAGGGCGCGAACCGGCTGCTTTCCAAGTGTGCCGCCATCGATCTGGCCGGCCGCGGGATTCGCGTGAACTCGGTTCATCCGGGCGTGATCCGCACACCGCAGAGCGAATACCTGTTCGACGATCCGGACGTCATCAAGGTCATCCACTCGAAGATTCCGCTGGCGCGCGCGGGGCGGCCCGAGGAAGTCGCGAACGTGGTGCTGTTCCTGGCCAGCGACGAATCGTCGTACATGACCGGTGCCGAACTCGTCGTCGATGGCGGCTTTACCGCGCTCTGACGCAAACCGTCGACGGCACGCTCGACCGAGGGCATCGCGCTAACCCATGCGCGATGCCCTCGGTGCTTCCGGGTTTCAGATGACCTGCCGCGAGCGCAGCGCTGCGACTTCGTCGCCGTCCATCTGCAGCCACGCCTCGAGCACGGCCTGCGTGTGCTGGCCCAGTTGCGGCGGCAGACCGGCTTCGGGTTCCGGCACGTCCGACATCTTGATCGGGTTGCCGGCGACCTGGATCGGCCCCCAGACCGGGTCGTCGAGTGTCATCAGCATGTCGCGGGCGGCAACGTGCGGGCAGTCGAACAGGTCGGCGACATCGTTCACCACCGAGGCCGGCACGCCACCGTCACGCAACATCCGGACGGCGTCCGCGCGGGTCCGTGCGGCCAGCCATGCATCGATGTGGCTGTTGAGCACGTCGCCATTGGCACGGCGGGAGATGCCGTCGACAAAGCGCGGATCGTCGGGCAGTTCCGGCCGGCCGATCACGTCGCAGAAGCGTCGCCAGATATGCTCGCCGAGCACGGCGATGACGATATAGCCGTCGTTCGCGCGATACGTGCCGAACGGCGCGGTGACCGCATGCACGCCCGGCGGCGTGGGCTGGCGCAGCGCGGAATACATCGCGACCGAGATCTCGTTCTGGATCAGCGACGCATCGTAGAGCGAAATGTCGACCTTCTTGCCGCGGCCGGTGCGCTGGCGCTGATAGAGCGCCAGCAGCGCGCCCTGCATCGCGAGGATGCCGCCTTGCAGATCGGCCAGCGAAAAGCCGAGATAGGTCGGACGATCGCCGGTGCGCTCGGGCCGGTACATCAGCCCGCTCATCGCCTGCCCGACGATGTCGAACGCCGGGTAATCCGTATACGGGCTGGGCTTCACGTCGGTGTGGCCGAACCCGGAGATCGCGACGTAGATCAGGCGCGGATTGTGTTCGCGCAACACGTCGTAGCCGATGCCGAGCCGATCCATGACGCCGGGGCGCAGGTTTTCCACGACGATATCGGCTTCGCGCGCCAGCTCGATGAAGATCCGCTTGCCGTCGGGATGCTTCAGGTCGAGCGTGACGCTCTTCTTGTTGCGGTTCGAGCGCAGAAACGACAGGCCGTGCGCGACGCCGTGCGCGTCGGTCTTGACGGGGCTCGTGCTGCGGGAAAAATCTCCGCCTTCGCGCGATTCAACCTTGACCACTTCCGCGCCGGCGTCGGCGAGCCACATCGACGCATAGGGGCCCGCAATGAAATTCTCGATGGCGAGTACCCGTACGCCGTCCAGCGGCCGGTCGACGGTGTTCGCCTGCGTGTTGTCGGTTGCGTTCATTGCAGGCCCCCCTCGGCGCGCAGCGCATCGATTTCGCGAGCGTCGATGCCCCAGTCGCGCAATGCATCCGTCGTATGGGTGCCGGGTGCGGGTGCACCGCCGCGCAGCGTCGGCTTTGTCCGGCTGAAACGGGGCGCCGGCCCCGGCTGCACGATGCCGTCGACTTCGACGAACGTGCCGCGGGCGACGTTGTGCGGGTGATGCGGCGCTTCGGCGAGCGACAGCACGGGGGCCAGGCAGACGTCGGTGCCGGCCGCGAGCGCGCACCATTCGTCACGCGTCTTCGTGGCGAACACCCGAGTGAAATGCTCGCGCAGGACGGGCCAGCCTTGGCGGTCGTGCTGATCGGGGAGCGGCGTATCGGAGAGGCCCAGCAGCGTGAGCGTTTCGCGATAGAAGCGCGGCTCGTTGGACGCGAGCGACACGTAGCGATCGTCGCGCGTGCGGTAGACGCTGTACCACGGCGTGCCCGAATCGAGCCGGTTGTCGCCGCGCCGGTCGCTCCATGCGCCGGCTGCGTACATGCCGTAGATCAGCGTCATCAGATGCGCGGAGCCGTCGACCATCGACGCATCGACTACCTGTCCGGTGCCGGAGCGCGCGGCTTCCAGCATCGCGCAGACCATGCCGAACGCGAGATACATCGCGCCGCCGCCGAAATCGCCGACCAGGTTGAGCGGCGGCACCGGCGGCCCGTCGCGTTCGCCGATCGTGTGCAACGCGCCGCTCAGCGAGATGTAGTTCATGTCGTGCCCGGGCGCCTGCGCAAGCGGGCCGTCCTGGCCCCAGCCGGTCATGCGACCGTAGACGAGGCGCGGATTGTGCGCCAGCAGGTCGTCGGGGCCCAGGCCGAGCCGCTCGGCCACGCCGGGGCGAAAGCCTTCGAGCGCCGCGTCGGCGGATGCGGTGAGCCGCTTGACCAGCTCGACGGCCTGCGGCCGCTTCAGGTCGATCGCCACCGAGCGGCGGCCGCGGTTGAGCAGATTGAAGCGGTGATCCATGTGCACGCCGCTGTCCGACGGCACGATGCGGTCGAGGCGCAGCACGTCGGCGCCCATGTCCGCCAACAGCATCGCGCAGAACGGGCCCGGCCCGATTCCGCCGAGTTCGATGATTTTCAGACCGGCAAGCGGTCCGGCTCCTGCGTTGTCTTTCAAGATTGTCTCCCGGTGTGATTCTGTCGCGCAGCCGTCCGGCCCGGAGCGTGCCGGCCCGGATGCGGGCCATGCGGAAATACTAGAAGCGCGCGATGAGCGCCTCAAGTGACGATTCGTGAGCGCACGAGTTCCGGAATACGAACGCGTCGCGATGGCATCGCGACGCGACGATTCGTGCATCGTGAATCGCGGATTCGCGAGTCACGACTTGAGCGTTGCCGGACGCGATGACTACCATCTTCGTTACTACGTCGCATGCATCGGGCCACGGATCGAACGAATCAGGCGCAGGCGGTCGCAGGGTGCTTCACTGCATTATGCGAACAATTAGAAATACAAATGATTGAAAAAGCATGGAGGGTGAAACGCATTGTTTCGGATCATTGGCGTCGCCTGCTGCGCGAAAGCGGGGCGCTTTCCACGCATGTTGGCGTGACGAACACCTGCGGCCGGTCGGCGCCCGGCCTGACCATCGACGACGCGTTACAAGCACGCGACAGACGCGACGGCCTGTGCTTCAACAGCAAGATCGCTCACCAGTTCCATCGCAAGGCCGCATCGAGCGGCCGACGCAACCGACGCTGCACGCAACAGGGACGAGGATCGTCCCGTCGATGACGCGCAGCGAAACATCAAGAACCATCATTAACGGAGACAGTCAGTGACCGCTCATTCCATGAAGTCAGAATCCGAACATCCCGGCCTGGCCGCGGCGCTTGCGTGGTGCCGCTCCGGCGCCAAGCAGCACTTCATCGACGGCAAGTGGGTGCCGGCCGCGTCCGGCAGGACGATGGAGACGTTGAACCCGGCGACGGCGGACGTGCTCGCACACATCGCCGAAGGCGACAAGGCGGACGTCGACCTTGCGGTGGCCGCCGCGCGGCGCGCGTTCGAATCGTCGGGCTGGCGCGACATGTCTCCGCATGCGCGCACCGCCGTGCTGCTGCGCCTTGCAGACGCGATCGAGCAACACGCGGACGAACTGGCCGCACTCGAGACGCTCGATAACGGGATGCCGGCCTGGTTCAGCGCGGCGGTGGTGAAGATGACCGTCGACACGTTCCGTTACTACGCGGGCTGGCCGACGAAGATTCTCGGCACGACCGTGCCGACCGACCCGTCGGCCTTCATTTACACGCTGCGCGAGCCAATCGGGGTCTGCGGCCAGATCAACCCATGGAACGTGCCGCTGCTGCTGGCCGGCGTCAAGTTCGGGCCGGCGCTCGCATGCGGCAACACGATCGTCGCGAAGCCGTCGGAACTCGCGTCGTTGACCTGTCTGCGGCTCGTCGAGATTTTTCACGAAGCGGGGTTGCCGCCGGGCGTGATGAACGTGGTAACCGGCTATGGGCAGACGGTCGGCGCGGCGATCTCCGAGCATCCGGGTATCGACAAGGTCGCGTTTACCGGCTCGACCGCAATCGGCAAGCAGATCCTGCTCGCGTCGGCCGGCAACCTGAAGCGCGTGACGCTCGAGCTTGGCGGGAAAAGCCCGCATATCGTGTTTCCGGATGCCGATCTCGACAAGGCGCTGGCTGCCGCGGTCAACGGCTTCACGCGCAATTCCGGGCAGATCTGCTCGTCCGGCACGCGCCTGTTCGTTCATCGCAGCATTCACGATGAATTCGCGAACGAAGTGGCGAAGCTCGCCGCGAGCCTGAAAGTCGGCAACCCGTTCGACGCCGATACGAAACTCGGCCCGCTGATTTCGTCGAAGCAGCGCGATCGCGTGATGTCGTACGTGGACGCAGGCAACGACGAAGGCGCGACGTTGCTGACCGGTGGCCGGCAAGCGTGCGATGCCGGTTACTACGTCGAGCCGACGGTGTTCTCCGGTGTAAGCAACGCAATGAGGATCGCGCAGGAGGAGATCTTCGGCCCGGTCGTCTGCGTGATTCCGTTCGATACCGAAGAAGACGTGATCGCGCAGGGCAACGATTCCACTTACGGGCTCGCCGGCGGCATCTGGACGCGCGACATCGGCCGGGCGCACCGGATCGCGGCGGCGTTGAAGGGTGGCCGGATCTGGATCAACACGTTCGGCGAAACCGATCCGGTGATGCCGTTCGGTGGCTACAAGCAGTCGGGGCTTGGCCGCGAGTTCGGCGCGGAGTCGATCCAGACCTACACGGAAGCGAAGTCGGTGATGCTCCGGTATTGATCTGACGCGGGCCGGTCGGAATCCTGAGCGATATCGGCAGCGGCCCGCGCTCTTTTGCCTGCTCGAACTTGTGCGAAAGCCCCGCATCAAGTACGTGCGAACACGTCGAAAAGAGGGCTATCCACCGGATGCGCGTTCGCCGCATCCGCCATCACGTCCCGCTCGAAACGCGGTACCTCCGGCACGTGCGTACACATGCCCGACGCAACGATTCGCGCAATGCGAATCGCGGGTTCGCGAGTGAAAACTTGAGTGCGGCCGGTGCGCACGACTAGCATTGAATCAAAGCAATGCCAGGTCAAACCGGAGACGTGAATGGAAACTGCATGGCAGGTGTACGACGTGGCGTGGCGCCCCGAACCGGAGGCGGCACGCGCCAGTACCCTGGCTGCGTTCATGCGGTACGTCGGCATCGAGCAGGCCGATCCGGCCGGGTACCAGCAATTGCTGGAATTCGCCGAGACTCGTCCCGATGACTACTGGAACGCGCTGATCCGGCACATGGACCTGCGTTTCTATCAGCCTTACGAATCGGTGGTCGATACGCGCGACGGCATCGAGTGGGCGAAGTGGTGTGTCGGCGGCACGACCAATGCGGTGCTGAATTGCCTGGACCGCTATCGCGGCACCGCACGTGACCGGCAGGAGGCCGTGGTCTGGGAAGGCGAGGACGGCACCGTGCGCCGCTGGACGTACGCCGAGCTCGACGCGCAGACGAGCCGCCTCGCGGCCGGGTTGCGCCAGCTCGGCTGCCAGCGCGGCGACGTCATCGCGCTCTACCTGCCGATGGTGCCCGAGGCCGTGGCGGGCATGCTGGCGATCTCGAAGATCGGCGCGATCGTGCTGCCGCTGTTTTCCGGATTCGGCGCGCAGGCCGTCGCGAGCCGCCTGCAGGATGCGGGCGCGGTGGCGGTGCTGACGGCCGATGCGAGCACGCGTCGCGGCAAGGTGACGCCGATGAAGCAGACGATCGATGCGGCGCGCGCGGACGTGCCGACGCTGAAGCACGTCGTCGTGCTGCGCAACCGCGGCACCGACACCGAATGGGATGCACGGGTCGATCACGGGTGGGATGACCTGATCGACGGCCAGCCGATCGACGCGCCGACCACCGAAATGCCGGCCGACGCGCCGATGATGCTGATGTACACGTCCGGCACGACCGGCAAGCCGAAAGGAACCGTTCATTCGCACTGCGGATTGATCACGAAGCTCGCGCTGGACATGGGGCTGTGCGCGGACATGCGCGCCGGCGACCGGTTGATGTGGCTGAGCGACATGGGCTGGCTGGTCGGGCCGATGCTGATCTACGGCACCACGTTGCTCGGCGGCACCATCGTGATGGCCGAGGGCGCGCACGATTTCCCCGACTCCGGGCGGTTCTGGCGGCTGATGGATCAGCATCGCGTGAGCGTGCTCGGCATCGCGCCGACGATCGTGCGCAGCTTCATGCAGGCGGGCGGTGCGGGTATCGAGAACTACGATCTTTCCGCGCTGCGGATCGCGCTGTCGACCGGCGAGGCGTGGACGGTCGATGCGTGGCGCTGGATGTTCGACAAGGTGTGCGGCGGCAGCCGGCCGATCATCAATTATTCGGGCGGCACGGAAGTGGGCGGCGGCATCGTCACCGGCACTGTGATCCATCCGTTGAAGCCGTGCGCATTTGCAGGCCCGATTCCGGGCATGGGTGCCGATGTCGTCGACGACGCGGGCCGGTCGGTCGGGCCGGGCGGGACCGGCGAGCTCGCGTTGCGCGCGCCGTCGATCGGCCTCACGCGCGGGTTGTGGCACGACAACGAACGCTATCTGGCCAGCTACTGGGGCACGACATCCGGAATGTGGCGGCATGGCGATCGCGCCGCGATCGACGCGGACGGGTTCTGGTATGTGCTCGGCCGCGCCGACGATACGCTGAAAGTCGCCGGCAAGCGCACCGGGCCCGCCGAGATCGAGACGCTCGTGATGGCGACGGGGCGCGTCGCCGAAGCGGCGGCGATCGGCGTGCCCGACCGCGTCAAGGGCGAGACCGTCGCGCTCGTGGTCACGTTGATGCCGGGTGTGACGGCCGGTGCGGACGTCGAGAACGCGTTGAGCGCGGCCGTCGTGTCGGGGCTCGGCACCGCGTTTCGGCCGGCGCTCGTGCTGTTCGTCGACGATCTGCCCAAGACCCGCAACATGAAGATCATGCGCCGCGCGGTGCGTGCCGCATGCCTCGGGCTGCCGCCCGGCGACCTGTCTTCGCTGGCCAACCCCGAGACGCTGGATGCGATCGCGGCGGCGGCAAGCCGGCACGGCATTTCAAAGATGACGGACAGCAGATGAGCGAACGCGACGACGACCTCATCCTGCCGAACCCTCGTTGCGTCGCAACGACCACGACTGATCGGTCGAACGTGACGAGCGCCATGCGTTCCGCACCGGCGGCGCCCTTGGCGCATGCAACCGCCAACACGTGGAACGCGGTGAGTTCGACTGCATACGACACCGACGAATCGCAAGCACGCGTGCGCGTTTTCCGAGACGCGTCAGCCGGATTTCCATCGCCGCACGGAGCGACGCAGAAGCAACGCCGTTGCGACGTCCCGAATCACTTTTTTTTCGCATGAACCAGGCAACCAGGAGACAAATGTGACTACGAATGCCATGAGGCCGGCCCGATCGCTGCTGTTCGTGCCGGGCAACAAGCCGGACTGGATCGAGAAATCGATTACCGCGAAAGCGGACGCGCTGATTCTCGATCTCGAAGACAGCGTCCCCGTGCCGCTGAAGGTCGAGGCCCGCGCGGTCGTCCGCTCGAAGCTGGCGTGGCTCGCCGAACAGCAGCAGCGCGTGTATGTGCGGATCAACCGCAGCCCGTACCTGTACGACTTCGACGACATCCTCGCGGTGGTCGGGCCGCACGTGGAGGGGATCGTGATCTCGAAGCCCGTCGGGCCGGAGGACATCGACTGCGTGTCGATGATGCTCACCGAGGCGGAATTCCGCAACGGCGCGGCGCTCGGCTCGACACGCGTGATACCGCTGCTGGAGACCGCGCGTTCGCTGCAGTTCGCGTATGAAATCGCGTCGCGCGAGCGCGTCGGCGCGATCGTCGGCGCAACCGCGAAGAACGCGGACGTCGCACGTGCACTCGGCTACGTGTGGACGCCGGACGGCCGCGAAAGCCTGTACTTCAAGTCGCGCGCGGTGATGGCCGCGCGTGCGGCCGGCAAGCATGCGATCGGCGGTGTGTGGCAGCAGGTCAAGGATCTCGACGGGCTGCGCAAGTCGTCGCTGCTCGACCGCAATCTCGGCATGTCCGGCGAGCTCGCGCTGCATCCGTCGAACGTCGCGACGATCAACGACGTGTACAGCCCGTCGCCCGACGAAGTCGCGTACTACGAAGGCATGATCGCCGCGCTCGACGAGGCGCAGGCCGGCGGCCGCGCATCGTGCATCTACGACGGCGAACACATCGACATCGCCCACGTCAAGACCGCGCACGAGATCGTCGCGCGGGCGAAATCCCTCAATCACTGACTGAACAAGGAACCAGACAAATGCCCGGACTCTATTTCGAAGACTGCCGTGAAGGCCTCGTGGTCGAACACGCGATCCGCCGCACCGTGACGGAAACCGACAACGTGCTGTTCTCCGCGATGACGTACAACTGCGCGCCGCTGCACATCGATGCCGAGTACAGCAAGGGCTCGATCTACGGGCAGCGGCTCGTCAACAGCATGTTCCTGCTGGCGCTCGTCGCGGGCATCACCGTGTATGAAACGACGCTCGGCACGACGCTCGGCAACCTCGGTTTCCAGGAAATCAAGTTTCCGAAGCCGACCTTCCACGGCGACACGATTCGCGTGCGGACCGAGATCGTCAGCGCGCGGCTGTCGAAAAGCCGCAGCGACTCGGGCATCGTCGTGTTCCGCCACGTCGCGCTGAACCAGCGCGACGAGGAAGTCTGCACGGCGGTGCGCACCGGCCTGATGATGCTGCGCCCGAAGTAAGCGCACGGCTTCGCGCGCGGCAGACGCGTGTCGCGTTTGCCGCGCAGCCGGGAAGGAACGTGAAGCGAATGCGGCCGGCGGCGGCCGCGCGCCGTTCACGCGCATCGCGCAGAAGTGACGGCACGACAGCGGCGCGCACATGCGTTGCACGACGAGGTGGACGCGGCAGGCATGGGGTTGCCGATCCGCTTCTCGGCCACGCTTTCGCAGTTCGACCGGCCGGTGATGGCGCTGGCGCCGGGCGACGCGAACGACGAGATCGATAGCCGCCTGCTCGTGCTCGATGCGTGCGAGATCGCAGAGGGCGGGATTGGCGCGTAATCTAGGGCGACCGAACGGCCATGCGCGACGATCGCCGTCGGCTCATCCCGCTTCATTCAATCGAAACGAGGTTCTCATGAGACAAGCAGTGATCTGCGAACCGGTGCGCACGCCGGTGGGGCGCTACGGCGGCGTGTTCAAGGACATTCCGGCCGCGACGCTGGCCGAGACGGTGATCCGCGAGCTGGTGCGGCGCACGGCGCTGGACCCCGCGCGGATCGACGACGTGATTTTCGGCCAGTGCTACCCCAACGGCGAGGCGCCGGCGATCGGGCGCGTCGCGAGCCTCGACGCGGGCCTCGGCATTCGCGTGCCCGGGTTGCAGCTCGACCGCCGGTGCGGATCGGGCCTGCAGGCGGTGATCGACGCGGCGATGCGCGTGCAGACCGGCGCGGCCGACCTGGTGCTCGCCGGCGGCGCCGAGAGCATGAGCCAGGCGGAGCACTACATGCTCGGCGCACGCTGGGGCGGCCTGCGCGGCGATTCGTCGCCGATGTGGGACCGCATCGCACGCGGGCGCATCACGTCCGGCGGCCGCCATCATCCGGTCGAAGGCGGGATGCTCGAGACCGCCGAGAACCTGCGACGCGAATACGGGATCACGCGCGACGCGCAGGACGCGCTCGCGTACCGGTCGCACAGCCGCGCGATCGCCGCGCACGAATCCGGCCGTTTTGGCGACGAGATCGTGCCGGTGCAGGTGAAGACGAAAGGCGGCACTACGTTGGTCGATCGCGACGAGCATCCGCGCGCGGACGTGACGATGGAAAGCCTGGCGGCGCTGCGCCCGGTCCGGCAGAAGGTCGACGCGGAATCGACGGTGACGGCCGGCAATGCGAGCGGACAGAACGACGGTGCGGCCGTCTGCATCGTGACGACGCCGGAGCAGGCGGCTGAACTCGGCCTGCGCCCGCTGGCGCGCCTCGTCACGTGGGCGGTTGCGGGCGTCGAGCCGGAGCGGATGGGGATTGGCCCCGTGCCCGCGACCGAGCTCGCATTGCGGCGCGCGGGCCTCGCGCTGAAGGACCTCGACCTGATCGAGCTGAACGAGGCGTTCGCGGCCCAGGTGCTCGCCTGTACGGCGGGCATGGGATTCGACGCCGGCGATTATGAGCGGCTGAACGTCAACGGTTCCGGCATTTCGCTCGGCCATCCGGTCGGCGCGACCGGCGTGCGGATTCTCGCGACGATGCTGCGCGAACTCGATCGCCGCGCGGGGCGCTACGGGCTGGAGACGATGTGCATCGGCGGCGGCCAGGGGCTCGCGGCGGTATTCGAGCGCGTTGCCGCGTAACGGCAATCATCCGGTTCGCGAAAGGAGAACACGCGCTTCGCGGATGACGATTTGAATGTTTGACATGCGGCTTATACGATCCGAAAGCAGTTTGTTGGTTGAATAAAATGCAGAAACGCTTGCGCAACATCGCCTTTATTAAAAATTGAATAATCCAAAGGAGACGTAAAGTGATTTCAGATATTGATCGACTGGTTGCCATTGAAGATATCAAGACGCTTCAGTACAAATTTTTCAGGGCGGTCGATTACGAAAAAGACAAGATCGCGGGGCTGCTCACGCACGATGTCAGGATTTCGTTCTCGGACGAAACACCGGCGGAAGCCGTGAAACTGACGCAACCTGTGGTACTGAACGGGCCGGATACGTTCGTGTCATTCCTCAAGCAGTTCGTCGGCGCAGAGCGCTCGGTTCACCTCGGACTCATGCCGCAGATCGAGTTCGACAGTGCCGACAAGGCGAATGGCATCTGGTGGATTCAGGGCGTAGGCACGGATCCCAAAGCGCGCGGCCTGAAGATCGACCTGGGTTTTGAAACGATGGAATGCGACTATGTTCGCGTCGACGGCAAGTGGTTGATCTCGAGCCTCTCGGCTCGAATTCAGGTACACATGTGACCGGTTGAATCCGTCACCCGGAGCGTACGTTGGCGAGTGCCCGTGCACAGGTCGTCGCGGCAGAAGGGCACGTTGCGGTGGACCAGATTCAACGCTTCCGGGTGCCCGGTGGAGGTTGCGAGACCCGTCACCCGCGTCGAACGTCACGTCGAGCCGTTCTACGAGATGGACGTCGGCGCATGGCCGTTATCGTTCCCGCGTCGGCGCCCCGTAGAGACCGGGACGCCGGCTGACGTTACCAGTCCTGCGATTTCGATCGAGTCATACGCAAAATCGGGCGCGGCCAGTAGTATGTCCGCGCCCCGTGATCGTTCCAGTCAGGAACAATCGATTCGATCAGAACGCTTTGCTGAAAAACAGCAGCAAGCCATTTGCCTTGGCCGTGTTTCTCGCCCAGATTCCAAATTGAGCCTTGAGTTTGACGCTCGCGCCCCATTCCGGGATGCTGTACGCGATTACCGGGCCGGCCACCGCAATGCCAAAGCGGTCTCCGGGTACGATCTGGCCGTTTTGTCGATCCTCGGTGACCTGGCGAGCATAATAACCGGCAACGCCAATCTGCCAGCGCCCGATTATTTCACTGATCGCGGCGTCGATATCGATGACCAGCCCGTTGTTGTAATTCGTCGTCGGGTTTCTGCCCGCAATATCAAAGAAGACATGCCCGTCGAGTTCCAGGCCATCACCCAGGCGGTTGGGGCCGGTCAGGTAGGTGAGCGCGAAATTCGGGATGTAGTAGAACGTGTTCTGACCCGTCGAAACAATCCGCCTGGAATCGTAGGTACCTGCCGCGAGCATCATCGAGTACGCCAGTTTGACCGTCAGCCCTCTCACCGGATTGTCTCCGACATGGGTGCTCCACATCAGGATGTCGGAGTAGACGTCATTGAATCCCCGCCATGACTCGTATCGGTCGTTGAGCTTGACCCGCCCGATGCCGCCGCCGTCCGCGACCATCGTACCCAGCGTTCCCCCAAACAACTTGAACGGATAGATGTAAAGAAGCGCGAATTCGCTCAGGCCGCTCGACGTTGAGAAATCGGCAATGGAATTCTGGCCGCCATTCCCCATGAGCGAATAGGATTTCACGTAACCGACAACCAGCCCCCCGTAAAATCCGGCTTTGTCCGGCAAGACTGCATTCTGTATGTCGGTTCCTCCGACCGGCCCTCCGTACGCAACACCTTGCGCTGAAAAAGCTTCGGACGAAATCAGGCACGCCAGCAGGCTGGCTGAAAGTAGCTTCCACATCACTTGTCTCCGTTTGATTCTTCTCGACTTCTTGTTTGGGTCGGTTTGATATGCTTTCGGCGGTGAAGTGCGGATTGGTGATTATCTATTTATTGTGTTGGTCTCCGGATTGATTTGATTTTTTGGATATTTTGATCACGGATATGAGTGTTTGATTTTCGTGATCAAGTCGGAGGAGGCGGACTTCCTCCTTCTAGGTGGACTTCTGTCGTGTTCATTTTTCGTCCGGATGGTCGTCGATCCGGAGTTCGCATGGTCAGCGAGTCTGTCTGAGGGACGGCTTGTGAAATATCGACGAGCGTGAGGGCGCGATTGATTGCCCGGCACAACATTGACGTTGCTCGATCCAGGTAGTCGCCAGTCTGACTGTGTCGCTTGAGTCTCTTCGTGTCGGGCCAGTCCAGACCGGGCCCGCACGAGGTATTTCGGCGCGCGGCCGATAGTGAAGTGCCGGACCGCGTTGTCGCCGGTCCGGCATTTTCAGTGCTGCCGATCAGGCGAATTCGACTCGGCCACGTGAGTCCTTGAGCGTCGCCACCGTTTCATCGACCAGGCGGCGCAGCACGTCGCCGGCCGGCGGCACGTCGCGGATCAGGCTCGAACCCTGGCCTGCCGGCAGCGGCTGATGATCCTTCAGGTCCGCCTCCACCGATGCGAAGCGAACCGGCCCGATGGCGACGCGCTGCTCGGGATACGGCAGCATTTCGTCCTCGTGGCCTTCCCACACCTCGGTGTAGCGGTTCTTGAGCTGGCGCACGTACAGGCCGTCGAACAGCAGCGAACGAATGGTCTGGTCGTAGCCGGCGTCGACGATCGACTGCTTGTAGTTCGGGCCGACCGTCGCCTCCTGGCTGCCGATGAAGCGCGTCCCGACCCACACGCCCTGCGCGCCCTGGGTCAGCACGGCGGCGATCTGCGAGCCCGTCACGATGCCGCCGGCCGCAACCACCGGCACCGGCGAAAACTCGAGCACTTCCGCGAGCAGGGTGATCAGGCCGACGTCACCGGTATGGCCGCCGCCTTCGGTGCCTTGCACGACGACGACGTCGGTGCCGGCCTTGATCGCGGCCTTCGCATGCCGGGCCGAGCCGACCATGCTGACGACCTTGATGCCGCGCGCGTGGCATTCATCGACCACCCACGCCGGCGTGCCCAGCGCGCACGCGATGACCTCGACCTTGTGCTTGAAACAGATCTCCAGCTTGGTTTTCGCGTCCTCGATGCCCATCGCCTGGTCGTCGACGGGCTTCACCTCGATGCCGAGCGCCTCGATTTCCTTTTGCAGTTGAACGATCGGCGACGGCAGGTTCTCGATCTTGATCGACGCGAGGTTCTTGGGCGCGCGCAGCGGAAAGCCGATATCGACGCACAGCGGCTTGTCGGTCAGGCTGCGTACGAGCTTGATTTCCTGTTCGACGCGCTCGGGCGTCGGCGAGATCGCGGCGATCGTGCCGAGGCCGCCGGCCTTCGACACGGCGGCGGCCAGCGGGCCGAACGCCACGCCGCCCATGCCGGCCTGGAGAATCGGGTATTCGATGTTGAGCAGTTCGCACAACGGGGTTTTCAGTCTGGACAAGTCTGCCTCCTGTTTTGATGGATGTTCGACGACCGTTCGATCGCGCCGCGCGACGGTTGCCGCCCGCGTGCCGGGGTGGCGTCGTCGTCGCGGAGAAGCCCGGTTGCGCGATGCGTGCAGGCGTGCGGGTTTCGGTGAATTCAATGTAACAAGGGCTCCGGGCAGGTTCAAATCGCAAGTCGCGACGGCAGCGTTCGCGCTTTCCGAACGCATCGGCCGCGCCCTGTCACGGCCGGCAAACGGAGCCAACCAACGCAGCCAACCAACGCAGCCGGCCTGTTCGCGGATGCCGAATGCCGCGTTCGCCGAATACCAGTTGCACCGCGTATCGCGGTCCAACACACTCGATAGCGACAGAAACAAACCGATTGCGCGTGCTGTCGTTGCGCGCCCGTCGAGCATCGAGGAGGACATCAGGATGGACCTGCGTTACACCGCGGCGGAACACGCATTCCGCGAAGAAGTGCGCGCGTTCGTCGACGCGAACTTGCCGAACGATATCCGGGACAAGGTCCTGGGGCACCGCCGCGTCGAGAAGGACGATTACGTGCGATGGCACCGGATCCTGAACGCCCACGGCTGGGGGGCGCCCGCATGGCCGAAGGAGCACGGCGGAACCGGCTGGAGCCCGCTGCAGCGCCTCATCTTCGAGATCGAGTCGTTCAAGCTCGGCGCACCGCGCCTGCTGCCGTTCGGTCTGCTGATGATCGGGCCGGTGCTGATGAAATACGCGTCGCCGCAGATGCAGGCGCGGTTTCTGCCGCGCATTCCGGACATGGACGACTTCTGGTGCCAGGGCTATTCCGAGCCGGGCGCGGGCAGCGATCTCGCATCGCTGAAGACGCGTGCGGTGCGCAAGGGCGACAAGTACGTGGTCACCGGCCAGAAGACCTGGACGACGATGGCGCATTTCGCCGACTGGCTCTTCTGCCTGGTCCGCACCGATCCGGACGCGAAACCGCAGGAAGGCATCTCGCTGCTGCTGATCGACATGAAGTCGCCCGGCGTGACCGTGCGCCCGATCGTGACGCTCGACGGCGGCCACGACGTCAACGAGACCTGGCTCGAGGAGGTCGAGGTGCCGGTCGAGAACCTGGTCGGCGATGAGAACAAGGGCTGGACGTACGCGAAGTATCTGCTCGGGCACGAGCGCACGGGCATCGCGGGCATCGGCCACTGCTACCGCGAGCTGCGCCAGCTCAAGCACTACGCGCAGGTCACGCCGGACGGCAAAGGCGGCGTCATGATCGACGACGTCCGGATGCGCGACAAGATCGCGCGGATCGAGATGGACGTGATGGCGCTCGAGATGCTGCTGCTGCGCGTCGCCACGCAGGGTGCCGGCAAGGCGCCGGGGCCGGAAGCGTCGATCCTGAAGATTCGCGGCTCCGAGATCCAGCAGGACATCGCGATGCTGCAGCAGGAGGTGGCCGGGCCGCACGGCTGGCCGTACTCGCCGGACTGGCTGCTCGACGGCGCCATTCAGCCGGTGAGCGGGCCGGACTGGGCCGCGCCCGCGGCATCGACGTACTTCGACATGCGCAAGATCTCGATCTTCGGCGGCGCGACGGAGGTTCAGAAGAACATCATCTCGAAGATGATTCTCGGTTTCTAAGGAGCAGGCATGGACTTTACCTACAGCGAAGAGCAGCAGATGATGGCCGACAGCCTGCGCCGGTTCGTGGAGACCGAGTATGCGTTCGAGCGGCGCCGCAAGCGCTCGCGCGAAGCCGGCGCGTTCGATCGCGCGGTATGGTCGTCGCTCGGCGAACTGGGCGTGCTGGGGCTCACGATCGACGCCGACCATGGCGGCTTCGGCGAAGGGCCGGCGAGCCGCCTCGTCGTGCAGCGCGAACTCGGCCGTGGGCTCGCACTCGAGCCGGTGGTGCCGTCGGCGGTGGTAGCGGGTGCGGTGTTCGGCCGGTACGGCAGCGACGCGCAGAAGCAGGCATGGCTGCCGGCCATCGCGAGCGGCGACAGGATCGTCGCAATGCCGTATCTCGAGCGCGACTCGCGCTATCAGCCGGAAAACGTGCAGACGTCAGCGGAACGCAGCGGCACCGGCTACGTGATCACCGGCCGGAAAGCGCTCGTGTGGCATGGCGAGGTGGCCGACGCGCTGCTCGTGACCGCGCGCATGGCGGGCTCGGGCGACATCGGGTTGTTCGTGGTGCCGCGCGACGCCGCTGGCGTGACGGTGACGGGCTATCCGACGATGGACGGCTTGCGTGCGGCGGATATCGCGCTCGACGGCGTGACCGTCGCTGCCGACGCGTTGATCGAAGGCGGCCTCGACGCGCTGCAGCACGGCATCGACCACGGCATCGCGGCGCTGTGTGCCGAGGCAGCGGGCGCGATGGAGCGGCTGATCGAGATCACCGCCGAGTATCTGCGCACGCGCCAGCAGTTCGGCAAGCCGCTCGGCGCGTTCCAGGCGTTGCAGCACCGGATGGCCGACATGCTGATCCAGAAGGAGATCGCGCTGTCGATGGCCTACGTCGCGGCCCAGGCGCTCGACGAAACCGGGGCGGACGAACGTACGCGCAAGATCGCGGCCGCGAAGGTGATGGTGGCGAAAGCCGGGCGCTATGTCGGCCAGCAGGCCGTGCAGCTTCACGGCGGGATGGGGATGACCGACGAGCTCGAGGTCGGCGACTATTTCAAGCGACTGGCGATGTTCGATCCGCTGTTCGGCGACAGTGACTACCAGATGGCCCGCGACACGGCGGCGATGGCGTAGCGAGGCCGGCGCCGGCGCCGGCACGCGTCCGAAGCGCGGCCTGGCTCGCCGGCGCCCGGTCTCAAGGCACGAACGGCACGTCGCGAAGCGCGGCGGCGAGCTCGGCCGCGGCCAGCTTGAGCGGCGGCGCGATCCGGTTCCTGATCGCGTCGATGTCGGGATGCAGATCCACCGCGCCGCAGCTCAGGGCCATCGGCGTCGCGTAGCATCCGACGCTGATCGGCAACGCGATGCCGTACACGTCATGTTGAAACTCGCCGATCGACGTGCAGACGCCGGTCGAATCGAGTTCGTCGAATGCGGCGTCAAAACTGGCCTTCAACGCGGGCGCACGAGCGTCCGCCGCGTTCAGCAAGCGCGCGACATAGTCGTTGCGCGCGTCTTCCGGCAGCCCCCACAGCCAGGCCTTGCCGATCGACGTCGTGCTCATCGGCAGCAGCGACCCGACGCCGAGCTGCAGCGTCGAATTCCGCACGCTGTAGCAATGGGCGACGTACAGCATTTCAAGCCGGTGCGGCACGGCGAGCGCGACCGCCGCGCCGAGCGTGTCGGCCAGCCGTTGCATGAGCGGCTGCGCCAGCCGCGTGACGGGATTGGTTTCCAGGTAGGTGTGACCGATGCCGAAGATGCCGGCCGCCAGCTCGAAGCGGGGGCCGCCCGCCACACGGCGGATGAATCCCAGTTGAATCAGCGTGGAGGTCAGGCGTGACACGACCGAGCGCGACAGGCCGGTTCGCTGTACCAGGTCACCGTTCGTCAGCGCGATGCGCTCCGCATGAAATGCATTGAGCACTTGCATCCCGCGTTCGAGCGTCATCGTCGTTTTTTCGGCTTCGTGAGGCATGGCGGCACCTGCAGTCGTATGGGGCGGCGAGTAGGGTCAGCGGCGCGCGGGCAGGCGTTCCTGCAATACGCGGGCACATGCGACGAGCCGCGATCCGAGTTCCCGCTCGACGGCCGCCTGCGCAACCCGCGCAGTGCGGCCGACGCAGCACAGCACGAGGGGCGGGCGGCCGGGCAGTGTCAGCGGCGCGGCCACGCAGGTCAGCTCGGGCTCCCATTCGCCATGCAGCATGCAGAAGCCGAGTTCATGCACTTGCGCGATCTTGTCGTTCATCCGGTGACGAATGGCCGGCGGCCACGTGGCGCCGGCATGGCGCTCCACCTGGGTCCGCAGATACTCCCGTTCGTCTTCCGGGAGCGCCGCCAGCAACGCCCAGCCCATCATCGAATACGCGATCGGCACGTGCATGCCGGGCGACAGCTGCAATTCCAGCAGCGAGCGGCGGTTGACGTGCGTTTCCAGCAGGATCACATCGAGTCGATCACGTGTGCCGAGCAGGACGTACGTATCCGTCGCCTCGGCGAATGCCCGCATTTCGATGCTGGCGAGCCGCAGCATCTCGGGGTCGGCGATCGCGGCATAGCCCAAGGCCAGCGAAGCCGATGCCAGCGAATACCGTTTGCTCCTGTCGTCGCGATGCAGGTAGCCGAGCGTCACCAGCGAGCGCAGCAGACGCAGCACGGTCGGTGCGGGAATGCCGGTCGCGTCCGCGATTTCCTGGTTGCCGAGCGACGGCTTGTCCGGCGTAAACGCGGAAAGAATCGACAAGCCGCGCGCGACCGGCGCCACGACGACGGTGCCATCGGCCTGATTGCTGCCCGATGTGCGGGGCCACGCCAGATCAATTCCATAGGGTCCGCTGAGGGACTTCTTGCCCGCGTGCCGGGGCAGCGATCTTTCGGGTTGCATCGTGGTGTCGAGTCGATGGTTGAGTGGCGCGTCGGATCGTGCGTCGCAGGCGCGAGATTGCCGAGGCAAACCGCGCGCATCGGTCATGCCGATCCGGTCGACAAGAATGGGGGCTCCCGTGCTTTGAAATTCTACTGCACCGGATTTGTGCTGTCTGCCGCGCGAACTTTCAAAGCACGGGAAGGCGTGGCGCTCGCGATTGTCGGGCAGGGGAGGCAGGTCTCCAATGGTGTCCGCACGGGATGACAACATTGGAGACACGCCATGCAATACCCTGACGAAACCGGTTCGACGCGTCGCGACGGCGCACCTGCCGCACCGGATCTCGACGTGATCGTCGTCGGCGCCGGATTCGCCGGCCTTTACGCGCTGTACAAGTTCCGCAAGCTGGGCCTGCGTGCGCAAGCGCTCGAAGCCGGCAGCGGCATCGGCGGCACATGGTTCTGGAACCGATATCCCGGGGCCCGATGCGATGTGGACAGCGTCGAGTACTCGTATTCGTTTTCCGACGACCTCCAGCAGGAATGGAACTGGCCGGAGCGATTCTCCGCACAGGGCGATATTCTCCGATACATCAATCACGTCGCCGATCGCTTCGATCTTCGTCGTGACATCCGGCTGAACACGCGCGTGCAGTCGGCGAGCTTCGACGAGTCGAACGGCATCTGGCGTGTCGAGACCGTCGACGGGCAGGTGGTCACCGCACGTTTCTGCGTGATGGCGACCGGCAATCTGTCGTTGCCGCGCGTGCCGGAATTCAAGGGGCTCGATACCTTCAAGGGCGAGTGGTATCACACCGGCCTCTGGCCCGACGAGCCGGTCGACTTCACCGGGCGACGGGTGGGCGTGATCGGTACGGGTTCGTCCGGCATCCAGGTCATTCCCATCGTCGCGAAGCAGGCGAGCGAGCTGTTCGTGTTTCAGCGCACCGCCAACTTCACGCTGCCGGCTCGCAACCGTGCGCTGTCCGGCGACGACCTTGGCCGGCACAAGGCACGTTACGAATTCTGGCGAGCCGAGGCGCAAAACACGCCCTTCGGTATCGCCGGGCACGCGGCGCCGACGAAGAACGCCCTGGACGATACCCCCGAGGATCGTCTCGCCACGTTCGAGGAAAAGTGGAAGGCCGGCGGCAGTATCAGCTTCCTGTATGCGTACAAGGACCTGCTGACCAACCAGGCCGCGAACGACACGGCCGCGGAGTTCGTGCGCAGCAAGATCCGCAGCACGGTGAAGGACCCGGCGACCGCCGAGCTGCTCGTGCCGAAGGACTACCCGATCGGCGCGCGGCGCCTGTGCCTCGACACCGGCTATTACGAGACCTTCAACCTGCCGAACGTGACGCTGGTCGACACGAAGTCGGCGCCGATCGTCGAAATCACGGAAACGGGCGTGAAGACCACCACGGGGGAATACGCGCTCGACACGATCGTGTTCGCGACCGGCTTCGATGCGATCACCGGCGCGTTGGCGGACATCGATATCCGCGGCCGCGACGGTCTGCCGCTGAAGCAGAAATGGGCGCACGGGCCGCGCACCTACCTCGGGCTGATGACGACGGGTTTCCCCAACCTGTTCATCGTGACCGGCCCGGGCAGCCCGTCCGTGAAGTCGAACATGGTGTGCGCGATCGAACAGCACCTGAACTGGATCACCGATTGCATCGGCAAGCTCGCCGCACACGGCAACGCGACGATCGAGCCGGATCACGACGCGGAGACGCGCTGGGTCGAGCATGTCAACGAGGTGGCGGACGCGACGCTGTATCCGCTGGCCGAATCCTGGTACACGGGCGCGAACGTGCCGGGCAAGCCACGTGTGTTCATGCCGTATGTGGGCGGATTTCACCGGTACCGCGCGATTTGCGACGACGTCGTCCGCGATGACTATCGTGGCTTCGTGATCGCCGATGTTCAGGCAGCGGAGGCGTGACGGTCGATGCCGATCGATCCCTATGCCGGCGTGATCCGGCAGGGGCTCGAATTCGCCGCGCCGATGGAAAGCTTTTCCGTCGACGCGCGGCGCGCGAGCCGCTTCGGTCCTCCGCTACACGGGAACGACGCACGACGATGAGATGTACCGCCGCCGCAGTGCGTGCGGCTTCATCGACCATTCACGAGCTTGTTCGAGGTAGTCATGACATCAGTACAGGACATCGGCTTTCTGGGGCTGGGGAACATGGGCGCGCCGATGGCTGAGCGCCTGCTGGGGCACGGTTGCCGGCTGCATGTGTACGATCCGTCCGCGCAAGCGCTGGCGCCGTTCGTCGACGGTGGCGCCGTCGCGCACGCATCGCCGCGCGCGGTCGCCGACGCGGCGAGTATCGTCTTCGCCTGTCTGCCGAACCGGGACGTGTCGCTAGCGGTCGGCCTCGGTCCGGACGGCGTCATGCACGGGTCCGCGATTCGCCTTTACGTGGAGATGTCGACGATCGGCCAGGACATGATCGAGCGAATCGGCGAAGGTCTCGCGCCACGCGGGATCGATATCGTCGACGCGCCGGTCTCCGGCGGCCCGTCCGCCGCGCGGGCCGGCACGCTCGCGATGCTGGTGTCGGGCATGCCGTCCGCGGTCGAGCAGGTGTCGCCGCTGCTGGAGCGCATCGGCAAGGAAGTGTTTCCGATGGGAGACCGCCCCGGCATGGCGCAGATCATGAAGATCGTGAACAACGTCGTGATGGCCGCCAACCTGGTGGTCTGTGCCGAGGGGCTCGCGATGGGCGCGAAAGCCGGCCTCGACGCGGACAGGATGATGCGGTTGATCGATTCCGGTTCCGGCCAGAGTTTCGCGTGCTCGAAGATCATGAGCCGGGCCGTGTCGGGGGCATTCGACTTCGGTGCCGCGCTCGCCGTGATCGAGAAAGACATGGCGCTCGGCCTGGCCGAGGCGCGCCTGATGGACGTGGCGATGCCGGCCATCGAACGCGCGCGGGACGTCTGGCACGCGGCGTATGAAGCCGGCCGGGGCGGCGAGGACTTTACGTCGATCCTCCGGTACGTCGAGGAGCAGAACGGCACGCGCGTTCGGGGGCGTGCCGTTCCAGCGTGATGCTCGCAGGCTACGCCGCCGCCCGCCGCAGCGGCGGAACGCCGAGCAGGAAACTCTGCATGCCGAGGCAACTGACGATCTGCATGACCTGGAGCACCTGCGCCGGTGTCGCGCCGTAACGCAGCGCATTGCGCGTATGAATGCGCACGCCCGGCTCGAACATGTGGGTGGTCGATACGTCGATCGCCACGTACAGCAGTTCCTTGACGACGGGCGCCAGCGTGCCCTCGCGCCAGGGCGTGGACGAGAACGCGGTATAGCCGTCGAAAAACGCCGGTGAGCTGCGGACCATCGACGTCAGTTGATCGCTCCAGTAGCCCCGGCTGGCAGTGAACGCCGATTTGACCTGCTCGAATTTCTCGTCGAGCGGAAATGCCGAATCGACCGACTGCCCGTTTGCCTCGATTTCTTCGAACAGCACGGGTACGCCGACCATGTACGAGTGAATGCCGAGCACCGACGAGATCTGCAAAGCCTCCGCGATTTCCCGGCGCGTGGCGCCGTGACGCAGCGCGCCCTGGATGTGCAGCGCAACCGCGTCGCCGTTCAGGTGCGTGACGCTCGCGCTGGCGGCGATCATGACGAGATCGCAGAGCTTGGGCTCGAGATGGCCGGCATCCAGTGCGGCGCGGGCCATCACCAGGTAATCGTTGAAGAAGACGGGATCCTCTGCGAGCGCCTGGTCGTGCACGTCGCTCCAGTAGCCGTGCAGTCGTTCGAACTCGGCCTTGAGCGCTGATTTGTCTGTCATGAGTGTCTCCTCTGGAAGCGTGTCAGGTAGCGCGTATCGACGTGTGCCCGGGAAATCGAAGCGTTTCCGGTGGCGGCCGAGATGCGTCCGCTGCCGCGCCTGTTTTGCATCACGTCAGTCCTGATTGAAAAGTACGGGAGGAAGGTGCCGCAATTGAAACGCGCTCAAGTTTCCGTACTTTGAAAGCATCCGCAACGCGGGATGACCGCGTACGCGTCTGCAGAGCGGGGGCTTCCAAAGCACGGGACAGAGCGCATCGCTCAATTGACGACGCTATCCCGACGCTCGACCATGAATGAACGAGCACAAGAATTCCGGAGACGCATTTCATGAATCCCCACCAGCTAATGTCGGTCGTTCTGCCGATCGGCTAGATCGTGCTGCCGCGCGCGGGCGCACGGGGCTAACGGCATTCGAGTCATTCGATTTCCGGCACGTCCGTTTCTCGATCGAAGCCGTCGTTCGCGCCGATGTCCGCGCAAACGCGTGCCATTGATTCGGCGTAACGAAGCGGCAGATCGCCGTCGTGAGCGTATCCGGGTGGTGCCGGTGAAACGTCGTTCGGGAGAGCCTGACGGTGCATCCGCTGACGCGTACGGAGCGGTTCCTGCCGGTTGATCAAAGTACGGAATAGTGGCGCCGGCCTGGGGCTCCGGACCCCGGTTCCGCGTTCAATATTCGAAGAAGGCTGCAGGGACGTCGCTGCATCGCTCACACGCCCCGGGTCGAAACTGGAATGACGCATTTCGTGTAGTGAAAGTACGGAAACCCAAAATGGACATGAAACTTGCACGCCGGCGAGTCCTGATCACCGGCGCATCACAGGGCATCGGCGAAGGTCTCGCGAAGGCGTTTGCCGCAGAGGGATGCCACGTCGTCTTGACCGCACGCTCGGCAGACAAGCTGGAACAGCTGGCGGCCGAGCTGCGTGCCGCGCATGACGTGCGCGTGGACGTGCTGGCACTGGACATGACGGCGCCCGGCGCGATCGACGAGGTCGTCGCGTTCGCCGGCGACGTCGATGTCCTGGTGAACAACGCCGGTGCGATCCCGGGCGGCACGCTGTGGGACGTCGATGAAGAAGCATGGCGCAAGGGCTGGGAGCTGAAGGTGTTCGGCTACATCAACCTGACGCGCGCGATCTACACCGGGATGAAGGCGCGCGGCGGCGGCGTGATTCTCAACAACATCGGCAATGGCGGCCAGAACTTCGACTTCAACTACATCGCGGGCTCGACCGGCAATGCCGCGTTGATGGCGTTCACGTGTGCGCTGGGCGGCCGCAGCCTGGAGGATGGCATCCGCGTGGTGGGCGTCAATCCGGGGCCGGTCGGCACCGAGCGCATCGCGAAGGTGCTGCGCAACCACGCGGCGCGCCTGCTCGGCGACGAAGCGCGTTCCGACGAGCTGATGGCGGGCTATCCGCTGGGGCGTGCGGCGACGGTCGAGGAAGTTGCCGACCTGTTCGTCTATCTGGCGTCGCCCCGTTCGGGTTACACCAGCGGCACCATCGTCACGGTCGACGGTGGCATCACGTCCAAGCGTTCGGTGGCCTGACCATGTACAAGCATGTTTTCTCACCGCTTCGGATCGGCGCCGTCGAGATTCCGAACCGGATCGTGCGCACCGCGCATGCGACGCGCCTGGCCGACCGGTACGTCAACGACGACCTGATCGCCTATCACCTGGCGCGCGCGAAAGGCGGCGCCGGGTTGTCGATCATCGAAAGCACGTCGGTTCACCCGTCGTCGACTTTTTCGCTCACGGCGAGCGACGATGGATCGATCGCACCGATGCGCAAGCTGGTCGATGCCATTGCTCCGACCGGCATGAAGCTGTTTACGCAACTCTGGCACGGCGGCTACACCGATCCGGCGGCGGACGGTGGCCTGCCGTGGGCGGTCTCGGCACTGGCCGGGCGCTACTCGGTTGCACCGCCGATTCCGATGACCACCGACCAGATCGAAGAGGTGATCGATGCGTACGCCAAGGCGGCCGTCCGCATGCAGGCCGCGGGACTGGACGGCGTAGAGGTGCTGGCCGGCGCCGGCTACCTGTTCTCGCAATTCTTCTCGCCGGTGCTGAACCAGCGTACCGATGCGTACGGCGGCAGCTTCGACAACCGTATCCGCGCGTTCATGGAGACATTGCGCGCGATTCGCGCGGCCACGTCGCCGGAATTCGCGCTCGGCGTGCGCATCGGCGGCAGCTCGGACCCGCGCATTCTCACCGACGAGGACGTCAATGCGATCGCATTGCGGGCGCAGGCCGAGGGGCTGATCGACTTCGTCAACATCACGCACGGCGACTACTACTTTCACGTCGACCGCTATGCGGGAATGGACGCGCCGGTCGGCTACCAGTTGCCGCACGTCGAGCGCATTTCGGAAGGCGTGACGGTGCCGCGCATCATCGTGGGCCGCTATGCGACGCTGGACGACGCCGAGCAGGCGTTGAAGACCGGGCAGGCCGACATGATCAACATCGTGCGCGGGATGATCGCCGATCCGTTGCTGGTCGTGAAGAGCCGGGAAGGGCGCGGCACCGAGGTACGGCCGTGCATCGGCTGCAACCAGGGGTGCCTGGGCGGCGCGTTCGCCGGCCGGATGGGCTGCGCGGTGAATCCGGCGGTGGGCTACGAGCAAACGCTGTCGGACGAGACGATCGAGAAAGCCGGGACGCCGCGCAAGGTGGTGGTGGTCGGTGGCGGTGTGGCGGGCATGGAAGCCGCGCGCACGGCGCTGCTCGCCGGGCACCGTGTGACGCTGGTCGAGGCGATGTCCGACCTGGGCGGCCTGCTGAACTGCGCGAAACACCTGCCGAAACTTCATCCGATCGGGGACATTGCGATCTGGCTGGAGAACGAGATCTATCGCCTCGGTGCGGACGTGCGGCTGTCGACGTACGTGGATGCGGACGACGTGCTGGCCGAGGAACCGGACGCGGTCATCGTGGCAACGGGCTCGCAGCCTGCAGACGTGCGCGAGTTCCGGCAGACGGCCGACCCGGCCGCGCAGGTGCCGATTGCGCGCGAAGCGACGGTGCTGACGTCGCTGGATCTGGCGATGGCACCGCCGCAGGACCTGGGGCGCACGGCGCTGGTCTTCGACGATGTCGGGCACTACGAAGCCATCGGCTGCTGCGAAGCGCTAATCAATCGCGGCGTCGAGGTGACCTATGTGACGCGCCACCTGATGTTCGCCCCGGCCGTCGAGACCACCGGGCGCACGCAGGCCGCGTTGCGCCGGCTGTACAGCGCGGGCCGGCTGCGCA
Source organism: Burkholderia sp. Ac-20384 (assembly GCF_017104605.1). Classification (NCBI taxonomy): domain Bacteria; kingdom Pseudomonadati; phylum Pseudomonadota; class Betaproteobacteria; order Burkholderiales; family Burkholderiaceae; genus Burkholderia; species Burkholderia sp. Ac-20384. The sequence continues at coordinate 46,913 of NZ_JAAGPE010000001.1, forward strand.
TCGTCACGCAGTCGGCACTGGTGTCGATCGATAGCGGCAGTGCCGAGATCAGGCCGCTTTTCGGGACCGAGACGGAGCGCATCCCGGCCGACACGGTGGTGCTGGTGGGCTACCGGGAGTCGCAGAACGAAATCTGGGCAGCGCTGCGGGGGCGTGTGGATCAACTGCATCTGGTGGGCGATGCGCGGTCGGCGCGTGATATCCAGCCGTCGATTCGTGAAGGTCACATTGCCGGACGATCGATCAAGTAGGAAAGCAAAATATCAATCGTTGCAAGGCCGGTCGTGCTGCACGGGGGCGGGCGAGAGGAAGGTCCGACGGGCCATCCTCTCGCCCGTTTTATTTGGCGTGCCGGCGAAAGCGGCAGGCACGTCTCGCCACGTGACTTGCGTAGAGGGTGGCGGTCGGCCGGTTTTCCGATTGCCGGGAACATGTTTGGCGACGTGCGTCGTCAGCCTGAACATTGCGGATGGATCCTGATCCGTGGCTCGATCAGTACAACGATGAACGAGCGCATCATGCGCGTTGGTGTCATGGCAAGACGCCGATACGTACTTTCCTCGATTCGCTCGAACTCGCCAGGGAGAAACGCGTTCCCCAGCGATGGCTGATTCCTTGCAGACCCGACTACCCGCCAGATCGAGTCCTGGCGATCACGACTCAAGTGACCCCGACCCACCCCGGCGAAGCGCGCAGACGGGCGATGTCACGCGCCGGCGGTTCTCCAAAGTGACGTCGATATTCGCGTGTGAATTGCGACGCGCTTTCGTAACCCACGCAGAAAGCGGCAGTCGTAGCGTCGATGCCTTGCACCAGCATCAGGCTGCGGGCGTCCTGGAGCCTGAGTTGCTTCTGGAATTGCAGCGGTGTCATTGCCGTGACGCGGCGAAAATGGTCGTGCAGGCTCGAAGGACTCATTCCCGCTTCAGCAGCAAGCTGCTCGATGCTGAAGCGCTCCCGGAAGTTTTGCGTGATCCAGGCGATGGCACGGCCGACCTGGGCGACCGGCCCTTTGCTGGAGGTGATGTGGCGCATTCTGGCGCCATCGGGGCCGGCGAGCAGGCGGTACAGAACTTCCTGCTCCGCAAGCGGCCCGAGCACGGGAAGCGCCGCCGGATCGTCGAGCAGGCGCAGCAGGCGTAGCGCGGCGTCGAGCAGACCAGCGCTGGCGTCGGACACGGTCTTGCCGATGGGCGGGGAAGGCGCTTCCGGCGGCGGCACGCGCAACGCCATGTGTCCCAGCATGACCGGATCGAAATCGAGGTACAGGCAGAGGTAGGGCTTGTCAGGCGTTGCCTCGACCACCTTGCCTGTCACCGGCAGGTCGTACGTGACGACCCCATAGCGACCCGGCGCGTATCTGAAGACGCGGTCGTCGAGCGTGACCTCTTTGTGCCCTTGCGCGACGAGGCACAGTTGCGGCCGGCAAACACTCGGCATGGGCATCGTCACCGTGGACGACCGAACCAGCGTCATGCGTTCGATCGGCGTGGCGTGGAAACCATCCTTCGAGACGTTTCGGCCAATGATCGCTGCAATTTCCGCCAGTGTTTCCATGAGACGGACTATCGCACGAGCGTCGAAGCGCACGCAATGCGCACCGCGGCTTCTGGACGATCGAGCAGCAATCCTGGGGCATCAGGCTAACGGGACGGCGGTGCGGCACATCACAGTGTCAGCCGCGCCGGGGTTACGCCAACCCCGGCCGCGTAACCGATATGGAGCAAACATGACACCTGACAATCTGACGCCGCCCATCATTGCAATGGGCACGTGGGCCTGGGGCGACAGCGGCGAGACCGGCAATGGCTACTTCGGCAGCAGCCACACGCGGGCTGGCCTGGAGGAGGTTGCCGACAACGCACATGCGGCCGGGTTCAGCCTCTGGGACACCGCCATCGTGTACGGCATGGGCCGTTCGGAGACCGTACTCGGCGAGGTGCTGAAGCGCTTCGCGCGCAGCGACTATCAGCTCTCGACGAAGTTTACCCCGCAGGCCGCGGGAGCCGGCGCCGATCCGGTGGCGGACATGCTGGAGCAGAGCCTGGCCCGCCTCGGCACCGACTACATCGACCTGTACTGGATTCACAATCCAGCGGATGTGGCGCGGTGGACGCCGCACCTCATCCCGTTGCTGAAGAGCGGGAAGGTCAAACACGTCGGCGTCTCGAATCACAACCTGAGCGAGATCGAACGCGCCAACCGCATTCTCGGGGAAGCCGGGTTTCGGGTCGAGGCCATCCAGAACCACTATAGCCTCCTCTACCGCGGCGCCGAACATGCCGGCATCCTGGACTACTGCCGCAACCAGGGCATCCCGTTCTTCGCATATATGGTGCTTGAACAGGGTGCCCTGAGCGGCAAGTACGGTCCGGAGCACCCGCTGCCGGAAGGCAGCAACCGGGCAGAAACTTACAACGGCATGCTGCCTCGCTTGAAGGTGCTGACGGACACGCTCGCATCGATCGGTCGCAAGCGGGGTGCTGCAGCACCCGAAGTCGCGACGGCATGGGCCATCGCCAAGGGGGCGACGCCGATCATCGGTGTGACGAAGCCCCGTCATGTCGACGGACTGGTGCGGGCCGGCAGGATCACGCTCACGACAGACGAAATTGCCGAGCTGGAAGCGCTGGCCGACGCCGCTGACGTGAACACGCGCGGCTGGTGGGAACAAGCGATGTAACGCGGTCGCTTCGCTGTACTGCGTCCGTCTGATCGAAGACATCTACAGCGATGCGGTTTGTTCCGCGATGAAATCTCTGAACCATAGTGACTTCCCGGCGATCGTTTCCCGTTCCGCGAGCGTCCACGGATGGGCCGGATCGGCATGGACCGCGCGAATGGCCGCATCGATCCGCCGGCCGGCCCTCCCGGACGATCTACAAAAAATGACAGACGTTATCGCATGGATTGTCCAGGGTTCAACAGCTAATCTGGGTGACATCAACGGAAACGGCAGGTGCCGCACGGATCTCCAGCCGTTCGTTGTGTCTGGAACGATCGCCAAGAGGATGGTGGTTACACGGCCATTTGATCCCGATGTGTTCCGGTTCCGATTCGACATCCCCTGGAAGACCCGATGACTCGACATACCGTGAGACAACCCGCGCCGGCAGCACGCATGACGCCAGGCAACACCGCAACATGAGCCGTCGTGAAGCATTGATCGTCGGCGGGTCGCTTGGCGGCTTGTCCACCGCGCTCGCGCTGGCGCGCGTCGGAATCTCGTCCACCGTACTGGAACGCACCGCCGGCCGCACGCAGCGCGGCGTGGCCATCCGTGCCGCCGGCGCGCCGCTGGAACGCACCATCGGTCGTGCCGCCTATCGCCGCGTGGCCGACGTGCTGGGCGATGCCGCGATCCGTCAGGGCACCTTGCCGCACGCATGGTGGGACGTGTACACCGCGCTCCGTACTGCCACCGATGCAGAACCGGCAATCCGCATCGTCGAAGGCGTCAAGGTGGTCGGGATCGGGCAGGACGGCGATACGGTGTCGGCGCGAAGCGAAGGCGGGGAGATCTGGCACGGCGATCTGCTGATCGGCGCGGATGGATACCGCAGCGTGGTGCGCCGTCATGTGGCCGCCGACCAATGCCACGCGCGTTACGCAGGCTATGTCGCATGGCTGGGACAGTCCGAAATTCCCGAAGCCGATCGACGGCATATTCGCGGTGTCGATTTTTTCCCGCAGGACAACGAACTGCTTGCGGTTTATCCGCTGATCGACAGCAGCATGACGCTCACGCGCGTCGGCTGGGCCTGGTTCGACGCCGGGCACAACGCGCTGATGCGCGAGACGGGGGCGGTCGAAGGCGGCCACGTGATGTATACGCCGCGTGCCGAGGTCATCCCCGATGCGATCTACGAATCGCTGATCGAGCGGGCCGGGCGACGCTGGAAGGAGCCGTGGCGCTCGGGCATCGTGAACGCCATCCGCCGGCGCGAAGTGATCGCTACGCCCATCTCGGAATACGTCCCGTCACGCGTGACGCGCGGCCGGGTCGTGCTGGTGGGCGATGCCGCCCACGCACAGACACCGATGACGGGAGCAGGCTTCGAAGCGGCCGTACTGGATGCCGCCGCACTGGCCGATGTTTTGAACGCGCAACCCGATGTGTTGCAGGGGTTACAGCGTTACGAATCGCTGCGTCTGGACGCGATGCGACAGCGCGTCGAAGACGGGCAAGCGTTCAGCCGCTCGCTGATCGCGTGAAGGCGTCCGTCACGCCTTCGCACATTCACTTCACCCAACAGGATGCTCCTCATGAATCGTCTCGCAGGCAAAGTTGCCATCGTCACCGGCGCCGGTAGCGGTACCGGCATGGGCATGGGCACCGGGCCGCGCGTGCTCACCGCACGCGAAGCCGCTCAAGACGTCTGGCGCTTGCTCCTGGCGGCCGGCGACGGGTCGAAGCCGAGCATCTGCGAGATTTCGCGCGCGCCGTCCAGAATCAAGCCCTTGAATCGATCCATTTGGGGAATGCCCCGGCTTTTAGGGGTGCCCATCACGAGCGTGGCGATCGCTTCGCCGGCTTCGTTGAAGATCGGCGCGCCGAATCCCACCACGTCGAGATCGTTCTGATCGACGGTAATCGCAATGCCCGAGCTGGCTGCTTCGCTGACCAAGCGGCGCAGGTCGCGCTTGTTGGTGGTCGTATAGGGTGTCAGCAGCGTGGGCGTGACGGACTTCAGGTACTGCTCGCGCTTTTCCGCCGGCATGAACGCCAGCAGGATTCGCCCGCCCGACGACGAGTACAGTTCGCGGCGCTCGCCGATGCCGGCAATGAAGCGGATGGCGTGACGGCTTTCCGCCGACATGATGTACACGAGCGACGGGCGGTCGCTGGCCAGTTGCCCGATCAGCACGGTCTCGCCGGCTTCCAGCGCGATGCGCTCCATCACGGGCCGCGCGATTTCCGGAAAGCGCCGCTGCGCGACGATCGCCGCGCCGAGCTTGAACGCCTCGACCCCGAGCGAATACTTGCCATCGGCGTGCACGAGATACTCGGCGAACGTGAGCGCCCGCAGCAGCGCCAGCAGGCTGGTCTTCGGCGTGGCAGTCAGTTCCGACAGATGGGTCAGCGTCGCGCCGTCCGGCAGTTCGGCCAGCAGCCGCAGGATATGCACGATGCGCGTGGTCGCGCGCGGCCCGGGCAGTTCGGTGGCCGGGGTCGCGTCCTGAGGGTCGGTGGCGGAATGCATGTCTGTCATCGCAGGTGAAAGAAGGCAACGATTATAGCCAGATGCACTACCGCCACCGGCCCGGAGGGCACCGCAAACGTCCACCCGGCGGCGTCAGGCGGATTGCGGCGCCGAATGCAGCGCAATCACGCCGGCTTCGGCCAGCGCGGTGATGCGTGCGTCGCTCAACTCGAGTCGTTCCCGCAGCACCTCGGCCGAATGCTCGCCGAGCAGCGGCGGCGCGCGATCATACTCGACCGGCGTGGCGGACAGGCGCAGCGGGCTCGCGACCACCGGCGCACTGCCGGCCAGCGGGTGAGCGATATGGCGGACGGCCTCGCGCGCACGCGCCTGCTCCGACGCCAGCGCTTGCGCGACGTCATTGATCGGCCCGCACGGTACCCCGCACGATTCGAAGATCTCGATCCACTCGTCGCGCGGGCGGGCGAGGAACGCATCGACGAGGGTCGGCAGCAACAGCGCGCGATTGACGCTGCGGGCCGAATTGGTCGCGAACCGGCTGTCCTCGGCGAGCCCCGGAAGCCCGATGGCGGCGCACAATGCCTTGAACTGGCCGTCGTTGCCGCACGCGATGATCAGGTGGCCGTCGCGGGCAGCGAACGTCTGATACGGGACGACGTTGGGATGCGCATTGCCGAGCCGCCGTGGCGCGACGCCGGTGGTCAGGTAGTTCGACGCCTGGTTGGCGAGCATTGCGAACTGGCTGTCGAGCAGCGAGATATCGATGTGCTGGCCGAGGCCGCTGCGTTCGCGTTCCATCAGCGCCGCGAGGATCGCCGTGGTCGCATACATGCCCGACATCAGGTCGGTGACGGCGACGCCAACCTTCTCCGGGCCGCCGCCCGGCGCTTCGTCCGGCTCGCCGGTAAAGCTCATCAGGCCGCCCATCCCCTGAATCAGGAAGTCGTAGCCTGCGCGATGCGCGAGCGGCCCGGTCTGGCCGAAGCCCGTGATCGAACAGTAGACGAGGCGCGGGTTCACGGCGGCGAGGCTCGGATAGTCGAGCCCGTACTTGGCGAGCCCGCCAACCTTGAAATTCTCGACGAGGACGTCCGCCTGCTCCGCGAGCGAACGGATCAACGCCGCGCCCTCGGGCGACGCGATGTCGATCGCGACCGATCGCTTCCCGCGGTTCGTACACAGGTAGTACGCGCTTTCGCTCGTCGCGCGGCCTTCGCCATCGTGCAGGAAGGGCGGCCCCCACGTGCGCGTGTCGTCGCCGGTGCCCGGGCGTTCGATCTTGGTCACGTCGGCGCCGAGGTCCGCAAGGTTCTGCGTGCACCACGGGCCGGCGAGGATGCGCGACAGGTCGAGCACGTTGATGCCGGCGAGCGGCTTCGGGCGATGCCCGGCCGGCGTGTCGCCGGTGGACGGAGTGCGAATGGCGGTGTCTTGCATGTAGGTTCCTGTTGTGCGGTGTTGCTTGATGCCCGTGGAATTCAGCCGATCCCGGCGCCGCGCGTTTCCGGCATGCGCAGGAACGTGATCAGGCTGATCGCAGCGCCGACGCAGACATAGGCGAGAAACCAGCCTTCGCGATGCTGTGATTGCAGCCACGTCATCAGGTACGGGGTCGTTCCGCCCAACAGGGCGACGACGATGTTGTATGCGGTGCCGATACCGATGCCACGCACTTCGGTGCTGAACAGTTCGGCCATCACGGCGGGCGCGATCGACGAATACAGGCCATAGGTCAGCAATCCGAAGCACTCGACGAGCAGCATCGAGCGGAAGCCGGGGCCGATCGACGTGACGACCGGATAAAGGAGCAGCAGGTAGGCCGCCGCAAACACGATCAGTTGCGGACGCCGGCCCAGACGGTCGGACAAGGCGCCGAACAACGGCTGGGCGAGCATGAAGATCGCAATGCTGGCGGTGCTGGCCGCGAATGCGTCTTCCGGGTGCGCACCGGCGTGCCGGATGGCGTAGACCGGCATGAAGCTGATGAACAGATAGAAGCTGAACGCGCCGAGCACGCTGATGCCGACAAGCCTCAGCAGCGCATCGCGGTGATGGGTCCAGGTCCAGCGCAGCGAGCGAGCTTCGATTTCGCCTTTGCGGCGCAGGTTTTCGAATGCTTCGGTTTCGCCGACGTTGCGGCGCATCCAGAAACCGATCAGCGACCCGCAGCCGCCGATGAAGAACGGCACGCGCCATCCCCATGCCTCGAGTTCGGCCCTCGGCATCCAGTGCGTCATGGCGCTCGCGACGGCCGCCGCGATCAGCAATCCGGCGGCGATGCTGAAGAACAGGAAACTGCCGTAGAACCCGCGCCGGTGCGGCGGCGCCGATTCCGTGAGAAAGGTTGTCGCCGCGCCGTACTCGCCACCGACCGACAGCCCCTGGATCATCCGGAGCACCGTCATCAATGCCGGTGCCAGCCAGCCGATCGATGCGTAGGTCGGCAGGATCGAGATCAGCAGCGATGAGCCCGCCATCATCATGACGGTCAACGTCAGCGCGTTGCGCCGCCCGAAGCGATCGGAAAACGCGCCGATGACCCAGCCGCCGAGCGGGCGCATGCCGAAACCGACGGCAAACACGGCGAAGGTGGCGAGCAGGGCCGCCGTTTCGTTATCCGCCGGAAAGAACTGCTTGCTGAAATAGATCGCGAAGGCCGTGTACACGGACCAGTCGAACCATTCCACCACGTTGCCTACGCTGCCAGCGAAGATGATTTTCGCGGTTTGTCGCGGGGTGCCTCGCGTGCCCGCAAGCGCCTGCGTGATCTCGGGAGTTGCGCTCATCCAGGTTTGTCTCCGGTATCTGGGTTGTTGTATGCGACAACGCTGCTCATCGATCCAGGCAGCTTGCCATCAGTCGCCTTATGTTCCGACATCGGAATAGTATTCGAAAATACGAACGACATGATGGGTGATGTTTACCCTTACCACAGCGAGTAAATCCGGACTTTGTCTATATTTATCAACGATATAAAGCGACATTTCGAGATTTTCGGCAGTCGATTCGAGCGCAATCTGCTTTGCCGATATAAGAATGTGGTTCTAAAATACGAACAGACATCCGGTAGTGGTGCAGATGTTGCCGGGCGTCGATGCATGTGTGGCAGGGACCGCAAAGCGCGCCTCCCTGCGTGCGTCATCCATAAGAATCGTCAGTCAATCCTATGAAGAGGCATCCATGAACCCGTTCCTGCTTTACGAACAAGAAGGTCACGTCGTAACCCTCACGATGAATGATCCGGAGCGGCGCAATCCGCTGACCGGCAATACGGCAGTGGCCGAATTTCTGGCGGCGATCGAACGCATCCAGGGAGACCGGAGCGTCCGCGCGGTGATCATTACGGGCGCGGGCAAGGCGTTCTCGACCGGCGGCAATATCCGCGACATGGAGCGGCAGGCGAGCGGCACGGTGCCGGGATTGCAGATTCGCGAAGAGTATCGCCAGGGCATTCAGCGTTTGCCGCTGGCGCTGTTCAATCTGGAGGTGCCGGTGATTGCCGCGGTGAACGGCCCGGCGATGGGCGCAGGTCTCGACCTGACGTGCATGTGCGACCTGCGTATCGCATCGGAGCAGGCGCGGTTCGCCGAGAGCTTCGTCAAGCTCGGGATCATTCCGGGCGACGGCGGCGCGTGGCTGCTGCCGCGCGTGATCGGACTCGCACGCGCCGCGGAACTCACGTTTACCGGCGATCCCATCGATGCGGCCACCGCACTCGAATGGAATCTCGTGTCGCGCGTCGTACCGCACGAGCAATTGCTGCCGGCCACGAACGAGATCGCGGCACGCATCGCCGCGAATCCGCCGCATGCGGTGCGGCTCGCCAAGCGTCTGCTGCGCGAGGCGCTGCATTCGCGGCTGGACACGCTGCTCGAACTGTCGTCGACGTACCAGGCGCTGTCGCATCAGACAGCAGACCATCGCGAGTCGGTCGCCGCGTTTCTCGAGAAGCGCCCGCCGGTGTTTTCCGGCAACTAGTCACGACAACGCGGGCGGCATGCCCGTGATCTTCCGACTCAGGAGTAGCGGTTTTGGATAACGTACTGGATGTATTTCGTCTGGCGGCGCTGCCGCCCGATGCCGAAGCTTTTCGCAGTGACGTCAAAGCGTTCCTGCACGAGCACATGCCGGCAACACCCGCCGACGTGCGCGCCCGGACCTGGATGGGATTCGATGCGGCATTCAGCCGCCGTCTCGCGCAGCGGGGCTGGGTCGGCCTGACGCTGCCGGCCGAGTATGGCGGCGCGGGCATGGATGCGTTTCGCCGCTTCGTGCTGGTCGAGGAATTGCTCGCGGCGGGAGCGCCGGTCTCCGCGCACTGGATTGCCGATCGGCAGAGCGGCCCGCTGATTCTCAAGTTCGGCAGCGATACGCAGAAGCGCTTCTACCTGCCGCGTATCTGCGCGGCCGACGCATTCTTCTGCATCGGCATGAGCGAACCGAATGCAGGTTCCGACCTCGCGAGCGTGCGCAGCCGCGCGCTGCGGGTGGACGGCGGCTGGCGTCTGAACGGCCGCAAGATCTGGACGACGAATGCGGATCACTGCCACTACATGATCGCGCTGGTTCGCACATCCGGCGCGCCGGAGGATCGCCAGAAGGGGCTGTCGCAATTCATCATCGACCTGAAGCAGCCGGGCGTCGAGGTCCGCCCGATCCGTGATCTGACCGGCGATGCGCACTTCTCCGAAGTCACGTTTGACGATGTGCTGCTGCCTGAAGGCGCACTGATCGGCGAGGAAGGCAGCGGCTGGGCGCAGGTCAATGCCGAGCTTGCGTTCGAGCGCAGCGGCCCGGAGCGGATCTATTCGAGCGTCGTGCTGCTGGACTGCTGGCTTGCCTTCCTGCGGCGTCATGGCGCAAGCGCATCCGACAAGGCCGTTGCGGGACGCTTTGCCACGCATCTCGCGACGTTGCGCAACATGTCGATCGCGGTAACGACGAAACTCGCGCGTGGTGAAAGCCCCGTCGTCGAGGCGGCGCTGGTCAAGGATATCGGGACCGAGTTCGAGCAGGGAATTCCCGCGGCGATCGAGGCCGCGCTCGCGGCGCAGCCGGGCGCGGACATCGATGCCGAGCTGTATCGGACCGTCGCGTATCTCAGCCAGATTTCGCCGACCTTTTCGTTGCGCGGCGGCACCCGTGAAATCCTGCGCGGCATGATCGCCCGCGGGCTCGGCCTGCGTTGAACGCGCCCACCACGCACAGAGAGAGTAGAGAGCCTATGTTTGTCGAAGCTATCGAGGCCATTCTGGCCGACTGCTGCACGCCGTCGATCGTCCGCAACATCGAGGCCGGCGCGTCGCCGGCGGCATTGTGGCGCGCGATCGCCGAATCGGGTTTCCTGGAAATGCTGACCCCGGAAGCCGCCGGTGGCGCTGGGCTGTCGCTGGCCGCGGTGTTTCCGGTGATCGAATGCCTGGGCCGCCACGCGGTGCCCGTTCCCGTTGCGCAGAGCATCCTCGCCCGCGCGCTGCTGACCGAACACGATGTACCGGTGCCGGACGGCATGATCACGTTTTCATCCGCATGCAAGGCGGACCGTGACGGCGCGACGTATTGTCCGATCGTGCCGTACGGGACGATCGCCGACGTCGTGCTGGCCGATCATGACGGCGACCTGGTCGTGCTGCAATGCGCACGGGCAGTACGCATACCGACCGGCGTGCATGGCAGTCAGTGTGCGACCGTGCGCTGGGCGGAGCCGCTGGCACCGGTGGCGCGCGTGCCCGGTGCGGCGCGCGCGTTGCACGCGTGCGCGGCGATCGTGTCTGCGGCACTGCTGGCCGGCGCAATGAGTCGCGCGTTTGCGCTGACGCTCCAGTATGCGAACGACCGGGCCCAGTTCGGCAAGCCGATCGGCAAGTTCCAGGCGATCCAGCAGCAATTGTCGGTGATGGCCGAGCAGGTCGCGGCGGCGACGATCGCCGCGGAGCTCGGATTCGGCGGCGAACGCGGCCTGCCCGACGCGCTTCGTGCGGCGATCGCGAAAGCGCGCACGAGCGAGGCCGTGGTGCCGGTCGCCGCGACCGCGCATGCGTTGCACGGCGCAATCGGCGTGACCGAGGAATACGATCTGCAATTGCTGACGCGCCGGATGCACGAGTGGCGGACTGCGCATGGATCGGAGCACTACTGGAACGCGATCGTCGGCGATGCATTGCTTGCGAGCGGCCTGCCGGTGGGAGACTTCGTGCTGCAATCGGCCTGAGCGGGCTCGGCTGCCGCGTGAGCGCCGCACCTGTCTGATATCACAGCGGCCGTGGTCGATCCGCCGTGTCGAACAGGCTTCCCGGGCATCGCTGCCACCGGGAAAGCCTGCTTTTTATCTGGCTATTCAGAAATCCTGCTTATTGTTCGGCACGGGATGATTGACGACCCGTAACCGACACTTCACCTCTTCGGCCTGCTCGATCGAGCGGCCACCTCCGTCGCGCGAGCATCGCGACACACACCGAGCGCCTGACGGATCGCCCGATCGCGCACCGCGCCTTCGTCGCGGACCTTCCGCGCAGTCCATCGCATGACCCGCCACCACGCTCTCCGCCTGCGCGGCCGATGCCGCCATTCGCGCACGCCATCGATCGCCGCGTCGATCAACGTATCGATGACGCCCTGCGCGCCGCGACGTCTTGCGTCTCGCGCGTCCCCTCGTCAGCAAGGGGCTCGCGCAAGTCGCAACGCCAGCGGCCCCGCGAGGCCTCGGGATGCCGGACTTGCCCGAACCGGCGCATACCTCACGAGATAGTGGAATTCCCCTATACATCGAAAATATACTCGCCAGTATATTTCGGTTCGCTGTGGTCGTATTAAGAAGGTAATTAAAACAGTGTCACACCTTCGGAAGTGAATGTTCCGCTGCTGTCCGTTGCCGGGGCTTCCCGGGCGCCGGCATCCCTACTGGATGCCGGATACGGGCTGGCGGCTTCGGTTCGTGATATGGAGACGACGAAAGATGCTGACTTCTCCCGTTCTGTTCGGGGAGCTTCCCGCCTACGCCGCAACGAGGTGGCCGGATTCGAGGGCCGTGACCTGTGAGGGCCGGGTGTTCACGTTCGAGCAATTGAACGAGTCCGTCGATATTGCCGCGCGGGCGCTGATGTCGCGCGGGGTAGGCAAGGGCGACCCGGTCGGCATCTGGCTGACCAACCGGCCGGAATTCATCATCGCGTTCTACGCGATCGTGAAGATTGGCGCGATCGCGGTTCCGCTGAACACGCGCTATCGCAGCGACGACATTCGCTACGTCGTCCGGCATGCGGAGATCAAGCTGCTGCTCGTGTGCGAGCGCTCCGGGCCGGTCGATTACATGGCGCTGCTGACCGCGGCGATTCCCGGCCTGACGGGCGATCGCTTCGACAGATCGGACGCTTACCCGGCGCTGCGAGAGGTCGTGATCGTCGAGCCGTCGAACGTGGCATCGCCGCTTTCATGGGAGCGCTTCCTGGCCGGCGCGGACCGGACCACGCGCGTTGAACTCGATGCCGTCGCATCGGCCGTTCAGGTGTCGGACCTCGCGCTGATGGTGTTCACCTCCGGCACGACGGGCAACCCGAAGGGCGTGCTGCACGACCATCGGAACCTGCGCGCCGTCTGCGAGCGCGCCGCGAGCTGGCCGCTGCGGCATGGCGACACCGTGCTGAATTTCCTGCCGATGTTCCATCTCTACGGGCTGAGCGAAATCGTCATGGCCACCATGACGCAAGGTATCCATCAAGTGTTGATGAGCGTATTTGACGCGCAGCGCGCATTGCGCCTCATCGAGCAGGAGCGGGTGACCGGCCTGCACGGCTTCGAGACGCACTACGCGGATCTGCTCAAGCACCAGGAAGCGCTGGGTACCGATCTGCGCACGCTGAAATTCGGCACGTTGCCGGCGGGCATGGAGAACTCGACTGCCGTCGCCCGTGTCGTGCAGGAGCGCATGTGCCCGACAGTGACGGGCTTCGGAATTTCGGAGACGTGGGCCTGGGTGTGCATCACGACGCTGGACGATCCGGTCGAGCAGCGTTGCGCGACGTCGGGGCGCCCGATGCCCGGCATCGAAGTCAGGATCGTCGACCCTTCGTCCGGCGACGTGCTACCGAACGGATCGGTGGGCGAGATCGTGTGCCGCGGCTACAACGTCATGCGGGGCTATTTCAAGGATACCGAATCGACCCGCGCGTCGATCGACCCCGATGGCTGGTTTCATAGCGGCGATCGCGGCATGTTCCGGTCGGACGGTTATCTCCAGTTCCTCGGGCGCTACAAGGAAATGCTGAAGGTCGGCGGCGAGAACGTGTCGCCGGCTGCAGTCGAGCTGGAACTGTTGCGCCTCGTGCCGGCCATCGATCAGGTCGCCGTCGTCGGGTTTCCGGACGAACGGCTCGCCGAGGTGCCCGTGGCCTTCGTGGTGCCGAAGCCGGGCATGACGTGCACGCTCGACGATGTCCAGGCGCGCTGCAACGGAAAAATCGCCAGCTTCAAGATTCCGCGACACGTCATCGAGATGGAGTCGTTGCCGATGACGGCATCCGGAAAGGTGCAGCGCACGGCGCTCAAGGCGCTCGCACTGCGAGACATTGCGGCCCGCTGAGGGGCGCTGCCGGCCGCGCCGCGTTGCGGCCCGGTGCCGGTCGGCGAAAAGCGGCATGACGGTCAAACATCGATAAAGGAAACAGCCATGAAAGAAGTGGTCATCGTAACGGGTTCGTCGCAGGGTGTGGGAAAGGGCATCGCATCGGTGTATCTCCGGGAAGGCGCGATTGTGGTCGGATGCGATCGCCGTCCGCCGCACGAGAGTCTTGCGGGCCACGATAACTTCAGCCATGTCGACGTCGACCTGACGCAGGGCGACGCTGCCGCCAAGGTGATCGCGGCCTGCATCGAGCGCCACGGCCGGCTCGACAGCCTCGTGAACAATGCCGGGCTCGGCAACGCGAAGCCGTTCGAACAGACCTCGCCGGAGGACTATCAGCGCTACTACGACATCAACGTCGGATCGCTGCTGGCGTTGTGCGGCAGCGCGCTGCCGCACCTCAAGGCGTCGCGTGGGTCGATCGTCAATATCGCGTCGGCGTTCGGCCTCGTCGGCGTCGCGCAGGCGGCCGCCTACGTGCCGACCAAGTACGCGGTCGTGGGCATGACGCGGATGCTCGCGACGGAATTCGGCTGTCACGGGATTCGGGTCAACGCGGTGGCGCCGGGGCTGGTTCGCTCGCCGGGTACCGAACAGCGCATCGCCAGCAATCCGTGGTGGCACAAGATGATGATCGAAGGCGCACCGCTTGGCCGTGTCGGCGAGCCTGAAGAGATCGGACATGCGTGCCGTTTCCTGTCTTCGCCGCAGGCCAGCTTCATCACGGGCGTCGTGCTGCCGGTGGACGGCGGCTGGTCGATCGCGAAGTTCCTCCCCGATCCGAGCGCGGGCTGACGACGGCCAGCGAGGCGGGGCACGGCCCGCCTCCGACCGAATCAACGAGTACCTACCGAGTAGCGAGAACACTATGTCCAACGGAAAGAGACTGAAAATTGCGGTGATCGGCGCAGGGGCGTCCGGCATCATGGCCGTCGTGAAACTGCGCGAGATCGGCCAGACCGACGTGCAGGTATTCGAGCGCGCGGCGGATATCGGCGGAACGTGGCGCGATAACCGATACCCCGGCGTCGCATGCGACGTGCCTTCGCATCTCTACCGCTATTCGTTCGCGCCGAACCCCGACTGGACGCGCGTGTGCGCGTCGGGCGAAGAGATCCTGCAATACCTGCGCCGTGTCTACGACGAATTCGAGGTGGGCCGGCACGTGACGTTCGACGCGGAGGTGAAGGACGCAACGTACGAAAACGGCGCCTGGACGCTGACGACCCAGGCGGGCCGGTACGGGCCGTTCGACGTCGTGATTACCGCGATGGGAATTCTTAGACATCCTTCATACCCTGACATCGAAGGACTCGACAGTTTCGCCGGACGGATGTTTCACACGGGGCGCTGGCCGGAAGACGTCGATCTCGACGGAAAGCGCGTCGGCATCATCGGCACCGGGTCGACGGCCACGCAGATCGTGCCGGCCATCGTCGACCGGGTCGCGAGCCTGTCGCTGTTCCAGCGTACCCCGCAATGGATCATGCAGCTGCCCAATACGGAAATTCCGCCGGAGGAACGCGATGCGTTCCGGCGCGACCCCGGCTTGCTGAAAGCACGCTACGAAGCACTCGGCCACGAGTTCAACAGCAAGTTCGCGGCCGCCGTGGTGGGGCAGAACCCGCGCGTGTATGCGCACATGGAGCGGCTTTGCCGCGAATATCTCGAGACGAGCGTGACGGATCCGGTGCTGCGCGAGAAGCTGCGACCCGACTACAAGGTGGGTTGCAAGCGCCTGGTCATGTCCGACCGCTTCTATCCGGCGATCCAGCGGTCGAACGCGGCGCTCGTGACCGAGCGGATCGAGCGGATCGAGGCGGCGGGCGTCCGGACCGGAGACGGCCACCTGCACGAATTCGACGTGCTCGTCCTCGCGACGGGCTACGACGCGCATTCGACGCTGTTCCCGATGCGCGTGACGGGGCGCGATGGCCTGGCGATCGAGCAGGCATGGCGCAACGGCAACGAGGCGTATCTCGGCGTCACGATTCCGGATTTCCCCAATTTCTTCATGATCGGCGGGCCGAACAGCCCGATCGGGAATTTTTCGTTCCTGATGACGGCGGAGAACCAGTGCGGCTATGTGGTCTCGATGATCCGCTTCCTGGCCGAGAGCGACGTCGCTGCCGTGTCGCCGAAGCAGCAAGCCATGCGCGCGTTCAACGACGCGGTCAAGCGGCAGATGGGCGAAACGGTCTGGGCGAGCGGTTGCCGGAGCTGGTACATGGACCGCAACGGCAATATCGCGTCGTGGCCGTGGACGTACGAGCATTTCCGCGAGGTGATGAGCGAGCCGGATCTCGACCATTACGACCTGCACAGTCCGGTGGATGCGTGATGTCGCGCCCGTTTCTTTTCCTGGAGGGTTGAAGCGATGATCATCGACCATCATCAGAGCGATGCGTACAAGGGAAGCGTCGGCCCGCGGGACGCATGCGTGTTGCGCTACGTGCTGCAGCGCCAGGCCGAGAGCCGGCCCGACAAGGTGTTCATCCGCGAGCGCGACGGCAGCGGCATCACCTACGCGGCATTTGCAGCCGACGTCGAACGGACGGCCGCGGGGCTCGCCGCACTCGGCATCCGGCAGGACGAGACGGTCGGCGTCTGGTTGCCGAACGGCATCGACATGCTGCGCGTCTGGTTCGCGATCAACTGGCTGGGCGCCGTCTACGTGCCCGTCAACACGGCGTACAAGGGCGAGCTGCTGCGGCACGTGCTCGACAGTTCGGCGGCCCGCCTGCTCGTCACGTGCCGGGATCTCTCGCCGCGCCTGGCCGGCCTGCCACTCGCCACGCTGCGCACGGTGGTGGAATTCGGCGCGAGCGATGTCGAGCTGCCGGGGATCGCGCGCATCGATGCGGCCGTGCTGGAGCAGGGGGGCGAAGTGCCGCCCCTCGAGCGCCCGATCGAGCCGTGGGATACGCAGTCGATCATCTTCACGTCCGGCACGACAGGGCCCTCCAAGGGCGTGCTGAGTCCGTATGCGCAGCTTTGGGAAACCAGCGGCGAGCGCAGCTTCTCGATGCTGGACGAGCACGACTGCGCAATCGTGTTCGGTCCGCTGTTCCATATCGCCGGCACGATTCCGGTCGTCGCGATGCTCAACCGGGGCGGGACGATCGCGTTCGCCGAATTTTCGACCGAACGGTTCTGGGCCGACGTGCGCGCGCTCGGTGCGACGTTCGCGATCCTGCTCGGCGTGATGTGCGAATTCATCGCGAAGATTCCGCCCTCGGCCGACGATCGCGACCATCCGCTGCGCAAGGTCATGATGATTCCGCGTCCCGACAACGCTGCCGCATTCGCGAGCCGCTTCGGTGTCGACTTCTGGACCATGTACAACATGACGGAGCTGAACGTGCCGCTGATGTCCGAGCGCAATCCGGCCATCGCGGGCACCTGCGGCCGGGCCAGGCGCGGCACCGAGCTGCGCATCGTCGACGCGTTCGATCGCGAACTGCCGGACGGCACCGTCGGCGAACTGATCGTGCGCTGCGATTCGCCGTGGCGCCTCAACGCCGGCTACTTTCGTCACCCGGAAGCCACCGTGCAGGCCTGGCGCAATGGCTGGTTCCACACCGGCGACGCGATGTGGCGCGACGCGGCGGGCAACTATTTCTTTGCCGACCGGATGAAGGATGCGATTCGTCGCCGGGGCGAGAACATCTCGTCATTCGAGGTCGAGAAGGAAATCCTCGCGCATCCCGACGTGCGCGAATGTGCGGTCGTGGCCGTGCCCGCGCTGTCGGAGGACGACGTGCTTGCCGTGGTGTGCCCGGTCCCGGGCGGGCGGATCGATCCCGGCGAGCTGCTGGCGTTCCTGGTGCCGAGGCTCGCGCATTTCATGCTGCCTCGCTACATCCGGATCATGGATGCGTTGCCGCACACCCCGACGCAGAAGATCGAGAAATACCGTCTGCGCCAGGAAGGCGTAACCACCGAAACCTGGGATCGCGAGCGTCACGACGTTCGGGTCCGCCGTGACAGGATCCGTGTCTCATGAATGCGAACGCACATCGCAACGGGCCGCTGGCCGGCCTCAAGGTCATCGAGTTCGCCGGGCTCGGGCCGGGGCCGCTGGCCGGCATGCTGCTGGCCGACCTGGGCGCGGACGTCGTCTGCATCGATCGCCCGGTCGAGGCTGCCGGACGTTTCGCGGGCGTGTCGTCGCGCGGCAAGCGCTCGGTCGTGCTCGACCTGAAACGGGAAGACGGGCGAGCGGCCGCGCGTGCGCTCGCCGCGCGTGCCGACATGCTGATCGAGGGATATCGGCCAGGCGTAATGGAGCGTCTGGGTCTTGGCCCGGAAGCGCTGCTGGCACTCAATCCGCGGCTGATCTATGGCCGGATCACGGGCTGGGGGCAGACGGGGCCGCTGGCACAGGCTGCCGGACACGATCTGAACTACATCGCGCTCACCGGCGCGCTCGCGGCAATCGGGCCGCGCGCCGGCAAGCCAGTGCCCCCGCTCAACCTCGTCGGCGACTTCGGCGGGGGCACGATGTTTCTGCTGTTCGGGCTGCTCGCCGCGCTGGTCGAACGGCAGGCTTCCGGGCGCGGCCAGGTCGTCGACGCGGCGATGATCGACGGCGCGCTCGCGCTGCTCGGCCCGATCCTGGAGTTGCGGGCGCAGGGCCTCTGGCGCGACGGGCGGGGCTCGAACCTGCTGGACGGCGGTGCGCACTTCTATGGCACGTACCGGTGCGCGGACGGCGCGTACATCTCGGTCGGCAGCATCGAGCCGGCGTTTTACGCGCTGCTGCGCGAGAAGCTCGGCATTTCAGACGATCCGGCGTTCGATGCGCAGATGAATGCCGCGGACTGGCCTGCCCTGAGCGAGCGTATGGAAGCCATCTTCCTGACGAAGACCCGCGACGAATGGACGTCGCTGCTCGAAGGAACGGACGTGTGCTTCGCACCGGTGCTCGATTTTGACGAGGCTGCGGCGCATCCGCACAACCTCGCCCGGACGTCGCATGTCACGGTCGCAGGCGTGCGGCAGCCGGCACCCGCGCCGCGTTTTTCCCGGACGCCGGCGCAGACGCCGGCCGGCCCGCCGGTGATCGGCGGGGATACCGATACGGTTTTTTCCGATTGGGGAGTGGCCTGACTCATGAGCGCGCATGGCAGCGAAGCAATGGTCGACGAGCGCGGGCGGACGGAACCCGCGATGCCAACGGGCGACGCCACGCTCTCGGAACTGCTGACACTCGATCCCGTCGCACCCGGGCGCTGGCGCAGCCGGCGCGCGGACCGCAACGCCAACGGCCGCATCTTCGGCGGTCAGCTGCTGGGGCAGGCGATGGCGGCCGCGCTCGATGGCGTGCCCGAGAACAGGACGCCGACGATGATGCAGGCGCTGTTTCTGCACGGCGCGTTACCGGGTGAACCCCTCGAGTTCGAGACCTCCGTGCTGCAGGAAGGGAAGCGATTTTCGTCCCGGCGCGTGAGCGCGTGGCAACCCGGCGGCCGTGCCGTGCTGGATGCACAGGTGACGTGCGCGATCCCGCTCGATGCGCCCCGGCACGGCGAGCCGACCCCGGTGCCCGCCGGCGAGCGCCCCGAGTCGCTGCCGTCCCTGTGCGATCTGCCCGATGCGCTGTTCGACACGGTCCGGCGCCTGGGTGGTTACGACCGGCATTGCAAGCCCTCCATTGAGTTTCGCATTCCCGATCCGGCGCGGCAGTTGTCCGCGCAAACGAGCGGCCCACGGTTCCGGTACTGGATGCGTGCGGCCCGGCCGTTGCCTTGCGACGCACGCATTCATGCCGCCGCGTTTGCCTACCTTTCCGACTGGTGGCTCAACTTCAGCGCGCTGGCGTTGCACCAGCGCGCGATCGGCATGCGTCGGCTCTATATCTGCAGCCTCAATCACGGGCTGTGGCTGCACCGGCCGGTGCAGGCGGACGCGTGGCTGCACGTCGAGACGATCAGCCCGGCGGCGAATGCCGGTTGCGGCCTGTCGATCGCGAAGATTCACGATGCGGCCGGCGATCTGGTCGCCTCCGCGTCGCAGCAGACGCTGATGACTTTCACCGGATGACCGGCGTGCGCACGCAAGCGGATGCGCGCTGCGGCACCGACGTGGCGGACCGCCATGCCGGTCAACCACTCTTCGTTTAACTATCGTATCGAGACAACCATGATCAGAAGCGCGGTAATCGTAGACGCAGTACGCAGTCCGATGGGGCGTACCAGGGCCGGCGGCGCCTTCGTCCAGCTGCATCCGGCCGACCTGCTTTCGCAGGTGATCCAGGCCCTGGTCGCTCGTAACGATCTCGATCCCGGGACCGTCGACGACGTGATGATCGGCTGCGTGAGCCAGGTCGGCGAGCAATCGACGACGCCCGGTCGCGTCGCGTGGCTGGCGGCGGGGTTTCCGGCCCACGTTCCGGCCACGACGATCGAGCGGAAGTGCGGATCGAGCCAGCAGGCGATTCACTTCGCGGCGCAGGCAATCATGGCCGGCGTGAACGACATCGTGATCGCCGGCGGCGTCGAATCGATGAGCCGCGTGCCGATGGGTTCCGCGCGCATCGACCGCGATCCGTACGGTGCCCGCTTTCATGCGCGATTTCCGCAGGGGCTGGTCGGTCAGGGTGTCAGCGCCGATCTCGTTGCGCAGAAGTGGGATCTGTCACGCGAAGCACTCGACGCGTACTCGGCCGAGTCGCATCGTCGTGCCGAGGCCGCGCGCACGGCCGGCCAGTTCGCCCGCGAGATCGTGCCGATCTACGTACCCGGCGACGGTGGCCTCCGGCGCGTGGATACGGACGAGACGATCCGTGTGGGCACGAGCGTCGAGCGTCTCGCGAGCCTCGCGCCTTCGTTCGAGAACGCCGAGCTGGCGCAACGGTTCCCGGGCATTCGCTGGAACGTGACGGCCGGCAACGCATCGCAGATTTCCGATGGCGCTGCCGCGCTGCTCGTGATGAGCGAGCAGAAGGCGGCGCAGCTCGGGCTCAAGCCGCGTGCGCGGATCGTCGCGTTCGACGTGTGCGGGGACGATCCGCTCATGATGCTGACCGCGCCGATTCCCGCGACCGAACGGCTGCTGAAACGGCAAGGACTGTCGGTGCACGACATCGACCGTTTCGAGGTGAACGAGGCGTTTGCGGCGGTGCCGCTGGCCTGGCAAAAGGCGCTGGGTGCCGATGGTGCGCGACTGAATGCGGCCGGCGGCGCGATTGCGCTCGGGCATCCGCTGGGCGCGTCGGGCGCGAGACTGATGACCACGATGCTCAACTCGCTGGAAGCATCGGGGGGGCGATATGGATTGCAGACGATGTGCGAGGCCGGCGGGATGGCGAACGCGACATTGATCGAACGCTTGTGAACCGGCAGGACATTCAGGAGAACACCATCATGGATTTTGCAGGAACAGTGGCAGTCGTCACGGGCGGCGCGTCCGGGCTGGGCCTGGCGAGCGCGAAGCGGCTGGCCGGGAAGGGCGCACACGTCGTCATCGCCGATCTGCCGACATCGAACGGTGCGGCGGTGGCCGATTCGCTCGGCGCCGGCGTTTCATTCGTCGCGGCCGACGTGACGAGCGCGGACGACATGACCGGCGTGTTCGAGGCGGCACGCCGCCGCGGCACGCTGCGCTCGCTCGTGCATTGCGCCGGCCGCGGCGGTGCGGTGCGACTCGTCGAGAAGGACGGCTCGCCGGGCTCGCTGGAGGCCTTCGAGTCGGTCGTTCGCATCAACCTGGTCGGCACCTTCAACGTGCTGCGGCTCGCGGCGGCGGAGATGGCCCGCAACGAGCCGGACGCGGGAGGGCAGCGCGGCGCGTGCGTGCTGACTGCATCGGTCGCGGCGTTCGAAGGGCAGATCGGGCAGGTGCCGTATGCATCGTCGAAGGCCGGCATCGTCGGCATGACGCTGGTCGCCGCACGGGATCTCGCCAGCAAGGGGATTCGCGTGTGCACGATCGCGCCGGGGCTGTTCGATACGCCGCTGCTCGCGCGCCTTCCGGAAGAGGTCCGCACGTCGCTGGGCCGCATGGTCCCGTTTCCGCCGCGGCTCGGGGAGGCGGACGAATTTGCATCGCTTGCGGTGCACGTGCTGGAAAACACGATGCTGAACGGCGAAACCATTCGTCTCGACGGCGCGATCCGGATGCAGCCGCGTTGAGCCGGCTGCCATCCACCCATGCGTTGACAGGAGGGACATGACGATGAGCGATGAATTGCTCGTTGAATATCGGGACGGTATTCAGATTCTCACGATCAATCGTCCGGAAGCACGCAATGCGTGCACGAAGGCGATAGCGGAAGCCATTGCGGCCGAACTCGACACGCTCGAGCGCCGCGACGATCTGCGGGCCGCGATCATCACGGGCGCCGGAGGGGCATTCTGTTCCGGCATGGATCTCAAGGGGTTCCTGAAAGGCGAGCGGCCGAGCATTCCCGGGCGCGGTTTCGCGGGTATCACCGAGGCGCCGCCGGGCAAACCGCTGATCGCGGCCGTCGAGGGCTATGCGCTGGCGGGCGGCTTCGAGGTCGTGCTGGCGTCCGACCTGGTGGTCGCATCGGAAACCGCCCGGTTCGGGTTGCCCGAGACGAAGCGTGGGCTCGTGGCGGCTGCCGGCGGATTGCTGCGCATCCAGCATCAGTTGCCGGAACGCATCGCGCTCGAACTCGTATTGACCGGCGACATGCTCGACGCGAAGCGTGCGTTCGAATATGGGCTCGTCAACCGGCTGACGCCGCCCGGCGACGCGTTGGCCGTGGCCATCGAGCTTGCGGGCAAGATTGCCGCGAACGGGCCCCTTGCGGTTGCAGCGAGCAAACGCGTAATGCGTGCGTCGCGAGACTGGTCGACGGCGGAAATGTTCGTGCGCCAGCGCGAAATCACCGATCCCGTGTTTGCGTCGCGCGACGCCCGTGAAGGCGCGGCCGCATTTGCTGAAAAACGGGTGCCGCAATGGGAGGGGCGATAGCCGGATCCGCATGCGCGATGCAGGTCGATCCGGACAAACTGCTTGCCGGCGCGACTCGTTGAAACCCGCGTTCGCCCGGATTGAGGACAGTGCGTGACTTCTGCCGGTGCGATCGAGGCAGGGCGCGCATCCCGGATCATCAATTGAGCGGTATTCAAGCTGAAATCGGAAACAGGACATGAACTATTCGTTGACCATTCGGGACCGCGTCGCGGTTGTCACAGGCGCGGGGTCCGGCTGCGGGCGGGCCATTGCCGCCACGCTTGCGGCAGCCGGTGCGAAGGTGGTGGTGACTGATCTGAATGAGTTGGGCGCCGAAGAAACGGTGACACGCATTCGCGAGCAAGGCGGGCAAGCGGAAAGCATTGTCGCCGACGTCAGCAAGGCCGCCGACGTCGCGCGATTGCAGGCATTCACGCAGGACAGCTTCGGACTCGCCGATCTGATCGTGAACAACGCCGGGTGGACACCGACCGAGCCTTTTCTCGAGAACTCCCTGGCGTTCATCGAGAAAATCATTGCAGTCAATTACACCAGCGCCGTACTGGTGTGCCAGCAGTTTTTGCGCCCCCTGGTTGCAGCCGGCCGAGATGGCCGTGTGGTCAATATCTCCAGCGGGGCGGGGCGCATCGGCAATGCGGGAGAAACCGTGTATGCGGGAGCGAAGGGCGGTGTCAACGCTTTTACCAAGTCGCTTGCCAGGGAGATGGCGAAACATGCCATTACCGTCAATTGCATTGCGCCAGGCGCCATCGATACCCCGTTGCTGCGGTTGCAATCGGAAAGGATGCTCCAGCATTTCAATCGCGCGATCCCGTTGCGGCGCCTTGGACAGCCGCAGGACATTGCAAATGGCGTGATGCTCTTTGCCGCCGACCAGTCCGCCTACCTTACCGGCCAGATCCTGAGTGTCGACGGCGGGTTGACCATGGTTGACTGAGCTCGGGTCCCAATGACGGATATTCAATTTGTGGAAGGCTCGAAAAGGCGATGACGAACGAAAATTTTCCGCTCCTCGGCGAGTTGCCTGCACGTGCGGCCGAACGATGGCCGCATCAGGAAGCCATGGTCTGGGCGACCGGCTCCATGGACTATGTCGAGCTCGACGGCCGGATCGACAAGGTTGCTTGCGGCTTGATGCGGCTGGGGGTGACGGCAGGCGACAAGGTGGGGCTGCTGGCGGGCAACGGTCCCGAATATGTCGTCGCCATCTTTGCGCTATGGCGCATTCGCGCCGTCGCAGTGCCGTTGAATTTGCGTTACCGCGAAGCCGATCTGGTCGACGTGGTGCGTCGTGGCGAGTGCAAATTGCTGATCATGACGGGGCGGGCGGGGCCAATCGACTTTGCCGACCTGATTCGGCGCAGCCTGGCGGCGGACCTGGAGCAGGGCAACCTGCGGACCGTGGTGATCGGGGACGGGTGCCTGCCCGGATCGGTGGCGTGGCCCGCTCTCGAGGGGGGCGACTATTCCTCCGCAGAGTGGCGGGCACTATCGGATCGCAGGGCCGCATGCACGGCGAGCGATCTGGCGTTGATCGTATTCACGTCGGGTACGACTGGCCGCCCCAAGGGCGTGATGCACGATCATAGCTGCGTGCGAGGGGTGCGTGATCGGGCCCGGCTGTGGGGCGTGAAGCCCGGCGAAACCGCGATCAACTACCTGCCGATGTTCCATCTCTATTCGCTGAGCGAAGTGATTCTCCAGTGCGTGTTCGGCGGATGTCGTCAAGTCATCATGGAGCGGTTCGACGCGGATGCGGCATTGGATGCCATCGAGCGCGAATCGGTGAATATCATCCATGGCTTCGAGACGCACTATGCCGACCTGCTGAACCGTCAGGCGGAGCGCCCGAGAAACGTCCGCAGCCTGCGTTTTGGAACGTTGCCGTCCGGCATGGACACTTCGGCGGCGGTGGCCGTGCAGGTACAGCGCGTGTTTTGCCCGACCGTTACCGGCACCAGCCTGTCGGAGTCCTGGAGCTGGATGTGTACCTGTGCCCCCGACGAGCCGGAGGACGTGCGTTGCTATTCGTCCGGGCGGCCGTTACCGGGTCTGGAAGTGCGTTTGGTCGATCCGGCAACCGACAAGGATGTGCCGATCGGGACGCCGGGCGAGATGTGGTTTCGCGGCTATTCGATCATGAAGGGCTACCTGGGCGATCCTCGGGCCACCGCCGATACCATCGACGCCGACGGCTGGCTGCATAGCGGGGATCAGGGCGTGATGCGTGCGGACGGATTTCTTCGCTTCACCGGGCGATACAAGGAAATGCTGAAGGTGGGCGGCGAGAACGTATCTCCGCAAGGCGTGGAGCAGGCGCTGAGTGAGCTGGTTGGCGAGATTCTTCAGGTTGCCGTTGTCGGGGTGCCCCATGAACGGCTGGTGGAGGTGCCGGTTGCGTACGTCGTCCTTCGTGACGGCGCCGCGATCACCGAGGAAGCCATCTTGTCCGCGTGCAAGGGGAAGATTGCCAGCTTCAAGATTCCGAGGCGCGTGGTCATCGTGGACGCGTTGCCGCAGACTGCGTCGGGAAAAATCCAGCGCGGACTCATTCGGAAACGTGCGATCGAGGAGCTGTCGCTGCGGGATGAACCACGGTTTTTCAGCCTCTCCGGCGAAGGGCACGCCACCTAAGATGGGTGTGCGGAGTGAGGGGGCGAGCTCACGGTGTGCCCCCTCACGGCATTTCATCGCAATACCCGCACTTGCATTGACGAGATGACGTGCGGAGCCCGATAAGGCCGACGGCAGCGGTGTTGTCTTCGCGGGAACGCTTGTGCGGTCGAACGGGCCCGCCCCTGGCTTCGTTCAGGCTGGCTTGGCGCGTTTGCGCGGCACGCTCGCCCCCGATGTTCTGCCGCTGCGCTTCGATAGCGGTTCCGGCGGCACGCCGGCGATGCGCATCGAGATATTCGTCAACTCCTCGCACACTTGCTCGATGGTCATGCGCCCTTGGGGCGAATACCAGCGATGCAGGCAGCGAACCATCCCGCTGATGGACAGTGCGGCGAGCTTGGGCTCCGCGATGTAGCTGCCCGCCGCCTCCGCGCACGCCGCGATCAACTGGGCAAGCTGATCGTCGAACCCATGCTGCTTGACGCGCATGTATTCGAGCTTTTCGGCGCTGAGGTTCTTTTCCTCTTCCAGCAAGACCGCGGCGAACTGCGGTTGCTCGAGGTTCTTGCGGATATATCCGTAGACGAAGTGCCTCAGCCGTTGCTCCGGATGGGCGTGCGACGACTCGTCGAAGTTGGTCGCCGACTGGAGGACCTGATCGTAGATGCGATCGAACAACCGCTCCAGGATGCTGTGCTTGGAAGTGAAGTACGTGTAGACGAAGGGTTTGGTGAAGCCCAGGGAGGCGGCGATATCGTCAATCGTCGTGCGCTGGAACCCTTTCTCGTAGAACAGCTTGGCGGCGGCATCGACGATCAGGGTTTCCTTGTATTCCTTGATCTGCGCCTTCGCATTGATTTCGGGTGCATCCGGCTTGGCGGAGCTGCCTCCCCGCTTGTTTTCTTTCTGAAGCATCGTGTTTCCCGGAAATTCAGAAAATCCATTCTCGAGGCGAACCAGGAAGTCGGCGCGAGACAAGAAAATATACCGGCGAGAATATCTTGAATACTGATTGGCTGTCAATTGTACGGCCCCACCGTGCGCGCGGAAGCATCCGGAGCAGGCCGCAGGGCCGTTCTCCGACAGTCGGCTCGTGATCGGGCGGTGTGGGTCGCTCCCACTTTCCCTCGAGCCCGCCCAGCGACGTGTTCCGGACGAACGCTTCGACCGGCCGGTTCCAAAGTACGGTAACCGGCATCCGGCTGGATTGACGCCTTCATCCCCTCCATCCGACCATCCATCGAACGGCGACAAGAACGCATGAGACGCGTTGCGTCACGCTCGGCACGCGAGTGGCCGATCTTCTTCGATGCGGGCAGGGCACGTGGCGGCATCCCGATGAACGTTCATGCGATGCCTGTCCGGGAAGTATCTCCCGACCATGTCATATCGGAAGCGGGCGGCGTCCCGTGGCGTAACGGTTTGGTTCGAAGCCGATGATCGAACCCAACCCGGCCGCTTCATCCATCAAAGGAACAACCATGACGAATGGAACCGCAATCGTGACCGGCGGAGCCGGCACGCT
The DNA here is from genome assembly GCF_017104605.1 of Burkholderia sp. Ac-20384. Taxonomy (NCBI): domain Bacteria; kingdom Pseudomonadati; phylum Pseudomonadota; class Betaproteobacteria; order Burkholderiales; family Burkholderiaceae; genus Burkholderia; species Burkholderia sp. Ac-20384. The sequence continues at coordinate 73,785 of NZ_JAAGPE010000001.1, forward strand.
TGGCCTGGCGATCTCCCGAAGCCTCCGCGACGACGGCTGGAGCGTCATCATTCTCGACCGGCAGGAGGCGCTGGCGAATTTTTCACCGCCCGACGGCATGCGTGCGGACGCGCTGGACGTCACCGACTTCGATGCTTGCCGCCGCTACTTCGCAAAGCTGACTGAACTGTCGGTGCTGGTCAACAACGCCGGAATGGCCAGGCTTTCCCTGGTCCGCGATATCTCGCTGGAGGACTGGAACCAGGTTCTGGATCTCAACCTGACCGCGCCGCTGGTCTTGACGCAATTGGCAACCGATCTCCTGGTGCGCAGCGGTCATGGCGCGATCGTCAACATCGCATCGATTGCCGGGATTCGAGCCGGATTCGGCCGGGTGGCCTATGGCGCGTCGAAGGCCGGCATCATCCAGCTGACGCGACAGACGGCGCTGGAATACGCCGCACTGGGCGTGCGCTGCAATGCCGTCGCGCCCGGACCGGTCAACAGCAACATGTTGCGTGAGCAGCTTTCGAAGGCGGATTTCGACGAATACCTCGACGATATCCCATTCAATCGCATGGCCGAGCCGGAGGAAGTCGGCGACGCCGTTGCGTATCTTGCTTCGAAAAGGTCCCGATACATCACCGGGCAATGCCTGGCTGTCGACGGCGGATTCCTTGCCGCCGGAGCCGGTATCAAAAAGGCCCACAAATTGGTGGAGTGACGCAACGCATATCGGGCTGGCGCCGCAGCGTCGATCTTGAATACTCTGCCGACGAGGTCATGCGCCGATGCGGGCGGTGCGCCACCCGCGCAGCCCGACACGGTCATCGTAGCGGCGGGTTCGCAGCCTGCGGACTCGCGCGTGTTCCGGCAGACAGTTGCCCCGGCCGCGCTCCGCGTCGCGCTCCCCGGTAATCGACGATGCCCCATCTAGATAGAAACCGGAAGGTGAAAGTCAGCGAACTCCCGCCGCATTACTCCTTGCCTGCACCCCGCGTCAGACCGGCAAACCACCGGCCGAACCTCCGCTCCCCCATCCCGCCTCGATCCGGCACTTTTTCCAGAAAAAATATCTGCCGGGCAATCGTTTGCGCATTCCCGCGCGGCGTTCAGTTTATTCATCAGATGCCGATATCTTGAAGGCGCGCCTGATCGAAGCGGCATCGCCCCCGCCGCGTCGATCAGGAATGGCATCGGCCCATGCGACGGATAGGGGAAGAAAGGTTTTGGTGACAGTTTTCGGGTGCATCGTTCATCGGCACAACCACTGGCTGGTGTTGCTTGCCGCATTGTTGTGCGGGGGCGGCTCGTGGGTCACCGCGCGCCTGTTCCAGCGCACGGTGAACACCTCCGGCACGCAGCGGCTCGGCTGGCAGGTGCTGACCGCCATTTCGGCCGGCGTGGCGATCTGGTGCACGCACTTCATCGCGATGCTCGGCTTCGACGCCGGCGCGCCGGTGCACTTCAACCTGCCGCTCACGCTCGTGTCGCTGCTCATCGCGGTCGGAGGCAGCACGATCGGCTTCGCGCTGACGACTTGTCGCATCGTCAAGGTTGCGCCCGCGCTCGGCGGCGCGATCGTCGGCGTGGCGATCGTGCTGATGCACTACACCGGCATGCTCGCGTGGCGGGTCGAAGGGATCGTGTCGTGGGACCTGAGCTACCTGATCGCGTCGGTGCTCCTCGCGATGACCCTCGCCGCGCTCGCGCTGCACCTCGCGATGCGGCCGTCGCCGCACGCCGTCAACCAGATGGCCGGCGTGCTGTCGCTCGCGATCCTCGCGTTGCATTTCACCGGGATGTGCGCGCTGCGCATCACGCCGCTGGTGCTCGACGGTTCATGGACCGACGTGAGCGAGTTGCGTCCGCTGGCGCTGGCGGTCGCGGGCACGTCGCTCGTGATCGTCTGCACGGGGCTCGTGAGCTATGTGATCGACAGCAACGTGCGGGCCGAATCGCTCGAACACCTGCGCCGGCTGGCACTGAGCGACATGCTGACCGGCCTGCCCAACCGGGCCAGCTTCAACGAGCGGCTCGACCTCGAAATCGCGCTTGCACAGGAGCACGGCAGGAAGCTCGCGCTGATCGGCATCGACCTGAACCGCTTCAAGGAAATCAACGACCTGCGCGGCCACCACGCCGGCGACGAGGTGCTGCGCATCCTCGCGCGCCGCATGACGAACCTGCTGCGCGAAGGCGAATTCGTCGCTCGCATCGGCGGCGACGAATTCGCGGCGCTCTGCCGGATGGACGACGACACGCGCCTGATGAACCTGCTCGAGCGGCTCGAGCCGGCACTCTACAAGCCGGTCAGGCTGGACGACTACGAGGTCGTGCCGGGCGCGAGCTTCGGTGTCGCCATCTACCCGGACGACGCCACCACCAAGGCCGTCCTCATCAACAACGCGGACCTCGCGATGTACCGCGCCAAAGGCAGCATCGCGCAATCGATCTGCTTCTACGAGCCGGCGATGGACCTGATCGTCCGCGCGCGCCGCAGCCTCGCGGCCGACCTGCGCCGCGCGGTGGCCGACAACCAGTTGAGCGTCCACTACCAGGTGCAGACGTCGCTCGCGACCGGCGAGATCCGCGGCTACGAGGCGCTGCTGCGCTGGCAGCATGCGACGCTCGGCACGATTCCGCCCGCCGAGTTCATTCCGCTCGCCGAGGAAAACGGCGTGATCCTGGACATCGGCGCGTGGGTGCTGCGCGAGGCATGCACGCGGGCGGCCACGTGGGAGCCGCCCTATGCGGTCGCGGTGAACGTATCGGCCGTGCAGTTCATGCATGCGGACCTGACGGCGCTCGTGGCCGGCGTGCTCGAAGAAACCCGCCTGCCGGCGTCGCGCCTGCAGCTGGAGCTGACCGAATCGACGATCTTCGCGGGCCGCGAGCGCGCGCTGGACACGCTGCGGCAGATCAAGGCGCTGGGCGTGAGCATCGCGCTCGACGATTTCGGTACCGGCTATTCGTCGCTCGACACGCTGCGCTCGTTCCCGTTCGACCGCATCAAGCTCGACCAGTCGTTCGTCGCGGACGCGGAAGCGAAACCGCAGGATCGCGCGATCATCCGCGCCGTGCTCGCGCTCGGCAAGAGCCTGGGCATTCCGATCCTGGCCGAAGGCATCGAGACACGCGACCAGCTGGCGCTGCTGGCCGACGAAGGTTGCGACGAAGCGCAGGGCTTCCTGCTCGGCAGGCCTGCGCCCCTCAACGAGATCGTCGGCAGCGGGCAGATTGCGCTGACCGGCGGCAACCGCGTCCGCCCGCCGGTTCCCGCGTCCGAATCGGCCGTCAACGCCGATCTCGACCCGGGCCCGCGCGGGTAACCGACGCCCGCCCGACACGGCAACCTGAACCCGGGTTGCAGCATGCAGGCTCACATGAAAACCCACTACGCACGGATGACAAGACTGGCAAGCAACGTGGCGCCGGCCCGGAACCCGGACCTGCTCGCGGCGCAATACCGGGTATTCGCCGGCCAGATCCCGGTGTCGTACCTGATCCTGATCTCGAGCACCTGGAGCCTCGCCATCACGCACCTGCGCAGCACGCCGTGGTGGCTGTCGGTCGCGATCCCGGCCGCGATGACGCTCGCGGCGCTGGCGCGGCTGCTGCACTGGCACCGCACCCGGCTGCTGGAGCCGACGCCGGCCACCGTGATGCGCGCGCTCACGGTCACGAACTGGCTGGTGGTCCCGGTCGCCGTGACGTTCACCACCTGGGCGCTGCTGCTGTTCCCGTACGGCGACGCGTGGCAGAAGGCCCAGGTCGCGTTCTACCTGGCGATCACGGTGATCGGCTGCATCTTCAGCCTGATGTACCTGCGCACGGCTGCGCTGAGCGTGGCCGTGATCGTCAACGTCGCGTTCATCGTGTTCTTCATCTCGACCGGCCAGCCGACACTCGTCGCCACCGCGGTCAACATGGCCTTCGTGTCGGCGGCGCTGATCGCCGTCATCTCGGTCAACTACCGCGGCTTCCTGCGCACCGTCGATGCGCAGGCCGAATCGCGGATGCGCGAGCAGGCGCAGACGCGGCTGATGCGGATGATCGACGACATGCCGGTGGCCGTGATGACGGCCGACCCGGAGACGTTCCGCATCAACTACCTGAACGCGACGTCGCGCAACCTGCTGCGCACGATCGAGCACCTGCTGCCGATTCGCGCGGACGATGCGCTCGGCGCGTCGATCGACTTCTTCCACCCGCACCCGCAGCACCAGCGGCGCCTGCTCGCCGATCCGGCGAACCTGCCGCATCGTGCGCGCATCGGGCTCGGGCCGGAAGTGCTCGACATCCAGGTCTCGGCCGTGCGCGACGCCGACGGGCGCTACATCGGCCCGATGCTGTCGTGGTCGATCGTCACGCAGCAGGCCGAGGCGGAGGCGCGCATCCACCAGCTCGCGCATCACGATTCGCTCACCGGCCTGCCGAACCGCGCAACCTTCCTGGCCGAATTCGATGCGAGCCTGCGCCGCTCGGACAAGGTGCTCGGGCTGCTGTTCATCGACCTCGACGGCTTCAAGCTGATCAACGACGCGTGCGGGCATTCGGCGGGCGACGAGGTGCTGCGCCAGGTCGGGGAACGCCTGCGCGGGCAGTGCCCCGAGCCGGGGATGATGCTCGGGCGCATCGGCGGCGACGAATTCGCGGTGCTGCTGCGCGACACCGACGCGGACCGCGCGATGGGCGCGGCCGCGCGGCTCGTCGACACGCTCGTTGCCCCCTATGCACCGTCGCCCGACCGCCAGTTCCGCATCGGTGCGTCGATCGGCTGCGTGCTGGCGCCGGATCACGGCAACGACGGCGGCGTGCTGCTGTCACGCGCGGACATGGCGCTCTATGCGGCCAAGAAAGCCGGGAAGGGCACCTACCGGATGTTCTCGCCGGACATGGAAACGAGCGCACAGGAGCGGGTCGCGCTCGAATCGAAGCTGCGCGTCGCGCTGGACGAGAACCAGGGGCTGTACGTGTTCTACCAGCCGATCGTCGATGTCCGCACCCGCCAGATCACGACGCGCGAGGCGCTGCTGCGCTGGCATCACCCGCGCGCCGGCTGGATTTCGCCGGGCCGCTTCATTCCGGTGGCCGAGCGCGGCGGCCTGATCGACCGGCTCGGCCGCTTCGTGCTCGAGCAGGCCTGTCGGGAGGCGGCGCGCTGGCCCGACGGCGCGCGCGTCGCCGTCAACGTATCGGCGGGGCAGCTCGGCCACGGCACGATCGTGCCGACCTTCGCGGCCGCGCTGGCCGGCGCGGGGCTCACGCCCGATCGTCTGGAAATCGAGGTGACGGAAACCGCGCTGCTGCACGACGAAGGCAAGGCCATCGCGGACTTGCGCGCGCTGCGTTCGATGGGCGTGCGCGTCGCCCTCGATGACTTCGGCACGGGCTTCTCGTCGCTCGCGCATCTGCGCGCGTTCCCGTTCGACAAGATCAAGATCGACGGCAGCTTCGTGCGCGATGCGGTCACGCGCCCGGACTGCGCAGCTGTCGTGCGCGCCGTTGCCGATCTCGGCAAGCGTCTCGGCGTGACGACCGTCGCGGAGGGCGTCGAGACGGAGGAGCAACTGGCGTGCATCACGGATGCCGGCTGCCGCGAGGTGCAGGGCTTCCTGATCGGCAGGCCCGCGCCGGGCGAGCAGGATGCGGCGGCCATCCGCTGGATCGAGCGGGCCGCGCTGGCGGCGCAGGCCACGGCCAGGCAGGCGTGAGCGGTGGCGAGGCGGGCGACGCCACCAGAACATGATCAACGAGACTCCCTGAAACCGACGATCTCGCGCGGCCGGCCGATCCACGAATGCCCTTTGGCGGTGGGACTTGCCGCGTCTCAAACGCCCGCCGGTACCTCGCGCCGGCCTTTTTGCCGCTATGTGTAGCGCTTGATAAAACGATCAAAGACGGCGGGCGGGTTCAGGACTTTGGCCGATTCGTGTTCCAGTGCAGCGGCCCCGTTGTCATCACTGATCGTGACGAACAGCGTGATCTTCTCGCGCTCCGCTCCGATCCCGAACAACCCTTCCCGATCGAGCTGCCTGAGTGCATCGATCATGTCGCGCTGGAGTTTCTTGAAGAACGCGTCGAACATCGCTTCGGGAACGTTCGGACCGAGCACCGTATCGGCCAACCTTTCGCAAAGCGGATTGAATGAATCTGCCTCAGCGGATTCATATGCCCATTCGCCCGTTGCCCATGTGAACTCCGGCGCCTTCTCGTCGTCGCCGACCTCCATCCGTTTGCGAATCCGCTTCAATCCCTCGTCGGAATTGGCGGCCGGCACAACGGTCATGGCACCACTGTCGGTGTAGAGGGCGAACGCGTAAAAATGCTCGTCCGGATGTGCGGCAAGAAGCGCGCGATAGGTTGCTCTCGCCGCGTCGGCAATCTCGTTCGCGAAATCAGGATGCATGTTCTTCTTGACCTCACCGTATCGTTACCGGGTTTAGCTGGGGAAACGCATCAAGGTGGTGCGAAGGCGATTCATCAGCGCGGGGTCGCGGATGCAGTCGATCGGTGTGAGATCGTCCATCGCAGGCACCTTTCGGCGGATCCACGTGTTGTAGCCTGGGCCGACCACCTCGTAGATGACAGTCGCAAGATCGACGTCGCCATCGAGTGATTGAGCGAGCTCCAGGACTTCTTGCTTGCTCCTTGATTGGCTGAATACGGCGACAAACCGCTGCCAACTCGCGTCACCGGGATAATACTGTTCAAGCCGATGCATAACCATCCTGAAAACGTTATCAAGTTGGCGTCGCCTGGATTGCGAGCCGATGGGAAAAAAACGCGATCATCCGTTCCAGATCAGCAGGTTCGCATCGACTGACGGCGAAGCAAGCAAATTCGAAAATCGCGATGGCGTGGGTTCGACGGGTTGCGCGGCCGATCAGGACCGCACGTCCGCGATCACGCGCCGAACCGCAAACGCCAGCGGATCGACCTCGTGAACCCCGATGGAAAGCGTGGCACCCAACCACGCTGCAAGCTGGTCGAGTTGAGCGAAAGCGTATCCGGGGTCCGCGGTGACGATGTTCACGTAGGCCGTGTCTCGACGATATCCCGCCTGGACATCAAAACGCATGCCGCCCGGAAACCGTTGGTGGAGCGCTTCGCGAACCCGGCCAATATCGATCTCGCCGGGTTCCGCACGCCGCCCCTTCCGAGGCGTGGCACCCGGCACGGCAAAATAGGCACTGACACGTACTTCCTCGCCGTCGATGGCGCTGACATGCGCACCCTGCCGATAGGCCAGCACGGCCAGCCGCTTGCGCCGCTCGAGGCCCGACACCAATACGCATTTGCCTGCGACGTTCGTCTGCCCCTCGACGATCATTTGCGCGAATCGAACCGCCTTCTGGCCGGAATCGTCACGCCATCCGAAATGCAGCGCAAGCCTTGCCGTTCTGCTGATTTCCGCACCGAGCCGCTTCATGACTGACAGCATGGCCGCCTCGTCCACGTCGTCAAACACGAGCTCCGCGGCAAGCGGGCGCCCGGCCGCATAGGCGGTGAGCCATTGTCGAGTCTCGACGAGTTCACCCGGCACGCTGTCCCCCTGCAATTCGAGCGTGACGAGGATGACATCGCCATGCAGCCAGGTCCTGGCGGCGGGATGGGGCGTGAGGCCGGCCAGGTTGCGCGCGTCATCGGCGCTCGACGCACGCACCGCTGCCAGCAGGAACACGTCATGGGCGTGGATTCCGTCGGGCACGACGTATGCGCCTTTCTTCCAGGCCAGCGCGCGCAACTCCGGAAACAGGTCGTCTGCTTCGTATCCCGTCGCGATCACCGAGCGGCCGATCGCCGCCAGCTCGCGAGGCGATCCTCCGCCCGACAACCCCGAGCACGCCACCGCTTCTTCCTTGAACAGGCGCTTCCACTCGGCCGAGTACTCGGCGTCCGGTGCCCATGACGGCAGCAGTTGGGCGAGGTAGGCGTCCGCATCCGCGAGGGTTTCGAACTTCGCGACCATCACGCACTCGCCGCTGTTGTTGCCGGAGAATGCCTGCCACACACTGACCGATGGCGTGGTTCGGGATCGACTGGCGCCTGCGTTGCGACGTGCACAGCCGCGCCGCGCGCTTGGCTGCTCGAGACGCGCACGCTCGTTCCGCCACCCATGCAGGATTTCCTCCGCACTGGTCGCAGGCAGGCCGCCGTCATGGAACGAGCAGCCCTGCATGCGTTGATCGGGCGTGATGGAAACGAAGTCCAGACCTGCGCCACAGTCGCCGCTTCCATCGGCTCCATCGAACAGCCTGGGTACGGGAATCGCGTCGCCAAAACACACCGACAGGCGGCACGCAAGCGGCGAATCCTGCACGATCGCCGCAAGCTGCGCTCGCCCGCGTGGCGAAAGGTGCCTGCGCAGATCGGGGCCGATGTAAGACAACAACGAGACATCCTGGCAACCCAGCGTGGCCAGTTCAGCCAGCCGTGCGGGAAGCCCCGGCAGCACGGCGTCGTCGACGATCAGGTTTGCGCCCCACCTTTGTCCGTATTCCGACAGCACCGTGCCCGCGTCGCGCCAGCGCACCTCGTCGTAGAGCGAGACGCGGACCTGGCCGAAGCGGCCGGCGTAGGGCGCAAACGTGTTTCGCCGGATCAGCGTTCCGTTGGTCGTGACGTTCAGCGCAAGCGGCGTGGTGTCGTGAAGGATGTCGATCAGCTCGGCGAAGCCACGGAATGCGAATGGCTCGCCGCCGCCAAAGGCGACTTCCAGCGTTCCCGCTTCGCTGAGGCCGCGAAGGACGTCCGCGGCCGACTGGACGGACCAGGCGCTATCGCGCCGCGCGTCGCGCGAGCAAAAATCGCAGGACAGATTGCACTTGTTCGTGATCCCGAACATCACGACTCGCGGTGCGAGGCGTCGCAAGTGGCGGGTCGCGGGATTCTCGATCCGGACGTGCGTTCCCGTCGCGGGGTGAAAGCGCAGCAGTGCGCCATCCAGCGGATATTCCCTGAATGCATTGCGATCAAAACCCGTGTCAACCGGCATCGGCGAGGCCCTCTCTCTTTCGGTGCCCAGGATCCCCGTGAACCCGGCGACGCCATGGGAAACCGTTGTATTTGTCTTGAGCGCGTTGCGCGCGAACGGGAAATTATCCCGGCGTAGCCGGCGGCCGACAAGCTGCAGCCGCTGCGGCGTCGCCGCGATGACAAAGGCGACCCGGTTAAAGCCCGGCCGGCAAGGTCAGATCCGGTCGAAATTGAACGGCGTCACGTCCGGCAAGCCTTCGACGCGCTGTACTTCGACGCCGCACCAGGTGCCGATCATGTCGATCATGCGGCGCGCCCCGGCGCCATCGTTGACCCGGCCCATCAGGTCGATCGGCGGGTGGGCACGAAAAACGAGCATCAGTTGCACCAGATTTTGCTGAAGTGATGTCCATGAGCCCCCCACGACTGCACCGTCCAGACTCCGGCGCGCGCCAATCAGCACACGCTCGAGATCGCGGCACGCATAGGTATGCCGCACCGGCCTGCGCAGCAATCGCGTTGTGGTGACGTCGATCCAGCGCTCCCCGTCGCGCCAGCAGAAGCGGGCTTCACGCAGCGGGCCGCCGAACCAGCGCGCGCGCATCAGCTTGCAGCCGATCCAGATCATCAGCACGCCCACGCCGGCGAGGAGTACGACCGTGACGCCGAGGCCAAGCCATTCGTACCAGGCATGCAGCTCGTCTCCGGTCAGGAGCCCGGCCAACGCGGGTATGCCGATCAAACAGGCCAGCCCCAGCGTGCCGAAGCCGAAACCGAGCAGCCACCAGACGAAGCGGTTGATGCGCACGCGGCGCGGCGACAGAACCAGATCCCGGCCGTCGGGAACGCATCCATAGCCGGCGTCGAACATCCACCGGTCCGGGGCCAACACGCCCAATATCATGGCGAGCAATCCGAGTCCGCCGAGTGAGACGGTGGTCCAGTCGACGATGGCTTCCATAAAAGGAGGCATTGACGCGCCCAATTGAGATCCGCTGCGCCGCGCAAAGCGGAAGTTCAGTCCGATTCGTTCGTCGCGATTCTGTCTGATCCCGCGATGGGCAGCAAGCAGATCGCAGGAGAGCGGGTTGCGATGCTTGCGGTATGCGGAAACGAAGGTGGCGCGACGGAGGACCGCTACCGCTTGCGAATCTCCGGCCTGATTTGATCGATCGGTCGAATGGCAGTCTCGATCCGACGTGGTGGCCGATTCTGCGAGACCCGCATTCAGGGGCGGCGGGGCGCGCTGCAGCCGTCGTCATGCATTGCGGCACATTTGCCGGTGTCATGCACACGAAACCATCGCCACGCGGTTTCGGGCCCTTGAGCCAGGGAGCATCGGCTCGCAACGTTCACGCACGCTCGTGCGGCAGCGTAAGAACCGCGTCGAGCCCGCCGCCGGACCGATTGCGCAGTATCAGCGTGCCGCCGTGCAGCGTCGCGATGCTGCGCGCGATCGTGAGCCCCAGCCCCGTGCCGCCGTCGTCGAGGTCGGCGTGCTTGCCGCGCCGGTACGGTTCGAACACGCGTTCGAGCCAGTCGTCGGGAAGGCCGGGGCCGGTATCGCTGACGACGATGCGCACGGCCTCCTTGCCGTCGCGCACGTCGATCGTCACCGGCGCGCCGCCGCTGTAGTGCGCGGCGTTGTCGAGCAGGTTCTGCAGGCAGCGTTTCAGGTTGCGCGCGAAGCCCGACACCGGCGCCGCCGCGTGCCCGCCGATCGTGACCGCCTGGCCAGTGTCGCGCGCATCTTCCGCCAGCCCTTCGAGCATCGAATCGAGATCGATGTCGCAGCGCGGCTCCGTCACTTCCACGCCGCGCACCGCGTCGAGCGCGCCGCGCACCATCGATTCCATTTCGTCGAGATCGCCGCGCAGCCGGTCGCGCCACTCGGGATCCGGCAGCATCTCGGTACGCAGCCGCAAGCGCGTGAGCGGCGTGCGCAGGTCGTGCGACACCGCACCGAGAAAGCGCGCGCGCCCGGCGAAGCTGTCGATCAACTGCTGCTGCATCGCGTTGAACGACTCGGCCGCGCGGCGCACTTCCGACGGCCCGTCGACGGCCAGCGGCGGCCGATGCATGTCGCGGCCGAGCGCTTCGGCGGCACGTGCAAGCTGAGTGAGCGGCTTCAGCGCGAAGCGCACCGCGACGAACGCGACCGCGCACACGGCAACGAAACGGATCAGGTAAAGCCGCAGCAGGTAATCGAACACGAGCGACGCGGGCATCGCATGCATGCCGGCCTGGCCTTCGTCGGCGCGCACATCGAGCCAGCCGCCCGACGGCAAACCGACCTGCACGTGGAATTCGCCCGTCGGCATCCGCGAATCGAACAGGCTCAGCGGGCCGGCATGATGGCCTGCGTCGTCGTGCAACGCAGATTCGACGAGGCGAAACGGCACATCGGCACCGAGCCGCCGCGACAGGACGCCGGCAATCAGGCCGGCCGTTGCGTGCTGCGCAAAATTCAGCGTGCCGGCGGGCGACGGCGCATCGATGCGCTTGAGCCGGTAGCGTGCGTCGCCAAGCGCGGCGATGACCGCGTCGCGCGCGGCCGGGTCCGGTGCGGTATCGACGAGCCGCAGCGTATCGGCGAGCCGGCTCGCGAACAGACGCGCCGGAATTTCCAGCATGCGGTTGTCGTGCGTGTCGAACCAGATCGTGCCGGTCAGCATCTGCCCGGCGAACATGCCGGCCGCGAGGATCGCGACGAGCCGCCCGAACAGCGAATCGGGCCACACGCGCAGCGTCATGCGCCGCATGCCCATCACGCGTCGTGCACGACATCCGCGACGAGCATGTACCCCTCGTTGCGGACCGTGCGGATCAGCGCCGCATTGCGCGCGGCGTCTTTCAGGTGGTGGCGCAGCCGGCTCACGCACACGTCGATCGAGCGATCGAGCGGCGCAAGCTCCTTGCCGAACACGCGATCGAGCAGGAACTCGCGCGACAGCGGCCGGTTCGGGTGATCGAGCAGCGCGCGCAGCGTGCGGTAGTCCGAGCCGCCGAGCGACACGACGACGCCGTCGGGCGACAGCATCTGCTTCATCCGCGTATCGAGATGCCAGCCGGCGAAGCTGACGCGCGACGAGGCTTCCGTGCGCCGCGTGCCCGGAATCGCGCGCGTACGGCGCAGCACGACCTTGATCTTCGCGACGAGCTCGCGCGGATCGAACGGCTTCGGCAGGTAGTCGTCCGCGCCCATCTCGAGGCCGAGGATCCGGTCGAGCAGGCCGCCGCGCGCGCTCAGGATCACGATCGGCACGTCGTGGCGCTGCCGCAGGTCGCGCGTGAGGTCGAGACCGTCCTCGCCGTCGAGCATCAGGTCGAGCACGACGAGATCGACGGTCGACGTCCCGAGCGCCTGCCGAAGCTGCAAGCCGTTCTCGGCCAGCGTGACGCGGTAGTTCATCGCGCGCAGGTAGTCGCCGAGCAGCGTACGAATGTTCGGATCGTCGTCGACGACAAGGATGTGGTCCATCGGGGGAAGTTTCCGGATAAATCGAAATGATTCTGAAAGGAACGGTGCGCCAACACATTCCATTACAAAAGGCCGCGCTTCCAACACATCGCCATTACACGCGGTGATTACAGTGTCGCCCTTCAAATGGCAATGATTCTCATTCAGAGGCGACATTATGGCAATTTTCAGACAGGCGTGGGGGCGGCGTGCGTGCATCGGCGCAATCGCATGGATGGTCGGCGCGACCGTTGCACACGCAACGGCGGCGACGGCCGAGCCAGTTCCCGCGGTGTCGCCCGCACCGGTGGCCGTGACCGATCTGGCGGGCCGCACGGTGCGCGTCCCGGCCCAGGCGCCGCGCCGGATCCTGCTCGGCGAGAGCCGGCTGCTGTCGGCGGTTGCGCTGCTCGACGGCGCGCAGCCGCTCGCGCGCATCGTCGGCTGGCAGGGCGACCTGCCGCTGATGGACCCGCAGACCTACGACGCGTACGCCCAGGCGTTTCCGCAAATCCGCCGCATCCCGCTGATCGGCCAGGCGACCGAGGACAGCATCAGCGCCGAGAAGGCGCTGAGCCTGAAGCCCGATCTCGCGATCTTCAGCCTCGGCGGGCACGGGCCGAGCCGCTACAACGCGCTCGTGAAGCAGCTCGAGGCGACCGGTACGACGGTCGTGTTCGTCGATTTCCGGCTGCATCCGCTGCAGAACACGCTGCCGAGCATCGCGCTGCTCGGCGCGGTCATGCACCGCACCGATCAGGCGAATGCGTACGCGGCGTTCTACCGTGCGCATCTCGCGCGCGTCGAAGCGGTCGTGAACCGGATTCCCGACGCGCAGCGGCCGAAGGTGTTCGTCGACCTGCTCGCGGGAGTGTGGGATGCCGGCTGCTGCCACACGGCCGGCAACGGCAATTTCGGCGAGTTCGTGACGGCCGCGGGCGGCCGCAACATCGCCACGGGGCTGCTGCCCGGCGTGCTCGGCGACATCAGCATGGAGCAGGCGATCGCCGCGCGGCCCGACGTGTACATCGCGACCGGCAGCCGCACGAAGCCGGGACTCGCGTCGTTGCGGGTCGGTGCTCGGACGAGTGCGCACGATGCGGCGGCGAGCCTCGCGCAGCTCGCCGCGCGACCGGGCTTCGATGCGATCAAGGCGATCCACGACGGCCGCGTGCACGGCATCTCGCACAACTACTACGACTCGCCGTACAACATCCTCGCGATCGAAGCGTTCGCGAAGTGGTTCTATCCGCAGCAGTTCAAGGATCTCGACGTGCATGCGACGCAGGCCGAACTGCATCGCCGCTTCCTCGCGATCGCGCCACAGGGCGCCGAGTGGGTCGACGCGCCGCTGCCGGCTGCCACGTCGCAGGCGGCACGATGAGCGACGCCGTGCTTAAGGATCTCGCGCCTGGCGGTCTCCGTGCGGCGAGCCTGCTCGACTATCGCCGGCTCACACGGCGGCGCGCGGCCGCGCTCGTCGTCGTTGCATTGCTGATCGTCGTGTCGGTGCTGTTCGACCTGTCGTCCGGGCCGTCCGGGATGCCGGTTACGACGCTGTTGCGCACGCTCGTCGAACGCACGGGTGCCGATCCGGCCGCACGTGTGATCGTGTGGCAGATCCGCCTGCCATATGCGGCGATGGCCGTGCTCGTCGGCGCGGCGCTGGGGCTGTCCGGCGCGGAGATGCAGACGATCCTCGCCAATCCGCTCGCCAGCCCCTACACGCTCGGCGTCTCGGCGGCCGCCGCGTTCGGCGCGTCGCTCGCGATCGTGCTCGACGTGACGATTCCCGGCATCGCGCAAACCTGGGTCGTGTCGGCGAACGCGTTCGTTTTCGCGTTCCTGTCCGCGCTGGTGCTCGATGCGGTCGCGCGCTGGCGCGGAATGAACACCACCGGCGTCGTGCTGATGGGCATCGCGCTCGTGTTCGCGTTCCATGCGCTCGTCTCGCTGATGCAGTTCATCGCGTCGGCCGATGCGTTGCAGGGGCTCGTGTTCTGGACACTCGGTTCGCTCGCGCGCGCCGACTGGCCCAAGCTCGCCGTGCTCGGCACGGCACTCGCGATCGCGTTGCCGCTGTCGATGCGTCACGCGTGGACGCTGACTGCGCTGCGGCTCGGCGAGGATCGTGCGGCGAGCTTCGGCGTCGACGTGAAGCGCGTGCGGCTCGCGACGCTGCTGCGGGTGTCGGCGCTGTCCGCGCTCGCGGTGTCGTTCGTCGGCACGATCGGCTTCGTCGGTTTGATCGCGCCGCATCTCGCGCGCACGCTGTTCGGCGAGGACCATCGCTTCTATCTGCCCGGCAGCCTGCTGCTCGGCGCGCTGATGCTGTCGCTCGCGTCGATCGCATCGAAGCTGATCGTGCCGGGCGTGCTGATCCCGGTCGGGATCGTTACTGCGCTGGTCGGCATCCCGCTGTTCCTCGGCATCGTCGTGCGGTCGCAGGGAGGGCAGGCATGAGCGGGCTGACGATCGAAGGGTTGACCGTGCGTTACGGGCGGCGCGACGTGCTCGCGTCGCTGAGCGCGGGGCCGTTGCCGCGCGGCCGGATCACCGCGCTGCTCGGCCCGAACGGCAGCGGCAAGTCGACGCTGCTGCGCACGCTCGCGGGGTTGACGCGTGCTGCGTCGGGCTCGCTCACGCTCGACGGCACGCCGCCGTTCGTCCCGGGGCTGCGCGATGCGCGTTCGCATGGCGTCGTGTACCTGCCGCAGACGTTGCCGGCCGGCGTGCGCCTGCAGGTGCTCGAATCGGTCGTCGTCGCGCGCCGCGCAACACGGCAGGGCTTCGTGACGGCCGGCCGTGACGCGGGCGGGGAGGGCGACGACACGGCCGCATTGGCGGTGCTCGCCCGGCTCGGCATCGATGCACTCGCGCTACGCACCCTCGACGAACTCTCCGGCGGCCAGCGTCAGCTCGTCGGCCTCGCGCAGGCACTTGCCCGCGATCCGCAGGTTCTGCTGCTCGACGAGCCGCTGTCGGCACTCGACCTGAATCACCAGTACCAGGTGATGGCCGCGCTGCGCGACATCACGCGCGAACGGCAGCTCGTGACGGTCGTCGTGCTGCACGACATCAGCGCCGCGCTGCGCGGTTGCGACCGCGCGATGCTGCTGCACCAAGGCCGCATCGTGCGCTTCGGTACGCCGGAAGACGTCGTGACGCCGACCAGCCTCGCCGACGTGTTCGGCGTTGCCGCGCGCATCGAGCGCTGCTCGCACGGCCAGCTCCAGGTGCTGATCGACGGGCTCGCCGCCCACGACCCGGTTGCCGCCCCATCGCGCTAGCCGTCCTCTTCATTACTCTCATCACCGGAAGGTTTCATGTCGTCGTCTCATCAACGAGCCGGCCGATCGCCGTCGGCCGTGCTGTCGAACCTGTTGGGCGCCACGCTCGGGCTGGCCATGCTGTCGTCTGCGCATGCACAGCCGGGCGTTTCGCCCGCCGCGCCGGACGCTTCGTCGTCGCCGGGCGCGACGCTGCCCGCGATCGACGTCAACGCGGATTCGTCGCCGTACCGCACCGAATTCCTCCAGTCGGACCAGTTCACCGCGCCGCTGCTGGACATCGCGCAGAGCGTCGCCGTCATCCCGAAGAAAGTGCTCGACGAGCAGCAGGCGCAGAGCCTGCAGGACATCCTGAAGAACGTGCCCGGCATCACGTTCACGTCGGGCGAGGGCAATCTCGGCTGGGGCGACATGTTCACGATCCGCGGTTTTTCGGGGGAGCAGAGCATTACGGTCGACGGCATTCGCGACGCGGGCCTCGCGGGGCGCACGGATACGTTCAACGTCGAGCGCGTCGAGGTGTTCAAGGGCACCGGTACGATCGAGTCCGGCGTTGCCGTGCCGGGCGGCAGCGTGAACCTCGTCAGCAAGGAAGCCCATGCCGGCGACGCGTATCACCTGTCGACGACGCTCGGCACCGCCAGCTACCGGCGCGTGACGGCCGACCTCAACAAGCAGCTGACGCCGACGTCGGCGTTCCGGCTGAACCTGATGCGCCACTACAACGCGGTCGACGGCCGCGCGGTGACCGACTACGACCGCTGGGGCGTAGCCGGCTCGCTCGCACTCGGCCTCGGCACGCCGACGCGCGTGACCATCGACTATCTGCACCAGAACGACGTGAACACGCCCGACACCGGCGTGCCGATCGAACGCGGCACCGGCGGCGCCCGCATGCCGGGCGTGCCGCGCAACGGCTGGTACGGCGACCCGAACCTGTTCACCGATCGCGAAGTGACGGATCGTGCGACGGTCAAGGTCGAGCACGACTTCAACGACAACCTGCGGATGTCCAACATCAGCCGCTTCGAGCAGACCGACCGCATCACCGTGCTGTCGCCCGCGCGCTTCAACTCGACCGGCGGCACGTCGTACGGCTACACGGGCACGGGGCCGCTCGTCACGAGCAGTGCGGGGCTGGCGTCATACAGCGGCTTTGCACCGATCGCAAACGCATCGCCGCTGGCGGTGCTGCGCGGCAGCAACTACGGCACGTCGAAGCGCTACGACATCGTTGCGAACGAAACCAACCTGAACCTGTCGTTCGACACCGGCGGCCTGCATCACGACGTCGTTACGGGTGCGGAGGTGTATCACGAGCGCTACGGCGATCTCGCGCGCACGATACTCGCGCCGTCGGTGAATCCGGTGATGAACCTGACGAACGCTTACGGCACGAACATGGTCGGCGTGCCGACGCTCGAAGGCGGCGCGGGCGACTATGCGTCGCTGACCGATGCGGGCGTGTATCTGCGCGATACCGTGACCGTCACGCCGAAGTGGATCGTCGAGGGCGCGGTGCGCTATGACCGCTTCTCGCTGAAGCAGGTCAACGGCGCGGCGAATGCGCACACCGTCGCTCGCAGCAACGACGGCGCGTTGAGCGGCCGCATCGGCATCACGTACAAGCCGGTGCCGTTCGGCAGCCTGTATGCAACCTACAGCCGGGCCGCGCAGCCGTCGGCAGTCGGTGCGACGACCAACAACGTGATCTACGGCAACACTGCGAGCCAGGACCTGCAGGCGGCCGTCGCGCAAACCTGGGAGCTCGGCTCGAAATGGGACCTGCTCGATCACCGGCTGTCGGTGACGGGCGCGCTGTTTCGCACCGAGCTGTCCGATTCGTGGGACTACGGCGACGGCACGACGACGGTCGTGCGTGCGCTGCCGCCGCGCCGGGTCGACGGCCTCGAGCTCGGCGTGTCGGGCAACCTGACCGACCGATGGTCCGCATTCGCGGGATTTGCCGCGATGCGCGGACGCATCACGAAGGGCGCGAATGCCGGGCTGCGCCCCGCCAACGTGCCCAACGCGACGTTCAACCTGTGGACGACGTATGCCGTCACACCGAAGCTGTCGGTCAGCTACGGCGCGCAGTACGTCGGCACGCGGCGCTATACCGACAACCGCTACGTCGGCGGCCAAAGTAACAACAGCAGCACCGTGAACGGCGCGAGCGGCAAGCATCCCGTGTACGTCGCGGACGGCGAAAAGGCGCCGTCGTTCTGGCTGCACTCGATCGCCGCGCGCTACGAAGTCGACAAGCATCTGACGCTCGGCCTGAACGTGCAGAACCTGTTCAACAAGTTCTATTACGCTGCGATCGGCGCGTCGCTCGACGGCTTCCAGTTGTATGGCGTGCCGGGAGCAGGGCGCACCGTCATGGCGACCGCCGACGTCCGGTTCTGACGCGCGCGAGCGCCACCGCATCCGCTTCGAAGGAGAGCACACGATGATGATCGAGATTCCGGGCGTGTTCAGCCCGGCAGAGGCCGCCCAGCTCGTCGAGCGGTTGCGGGCAGCACAATGGATCGACGGCCGCGCGACGGCCGGCGCGCAATCGCGGCGCGTAAAGGAGAACCGGCAGCTCGATGGCGACGATCCGCTCGCGCGCGAGATCGGCGACGAGATCATTCGCCGCCTCGTGCAGAACGCGGTGTTCATGTCGGCGGCGCTGCCCAAGCGCATTTATCCGCCGCTGTTCAACCGCTATGCGGGCGGGGAGTCGTTCGGCTATCACGTCGACAACGCGGTGCGCGGCATCCGTGCGTCGCGCGAACGCGTCCGGACCGATCTGTCGGCGACGCTGTTCCTGAACGATCCGGCGAGTTATGACGGCGGTGAACTCGTCGTGCGCGACACGTATGGCGAGCATCGCGCGAAGCTCGCCGCCGGCAGCATGATCCTGTACCCGGGATCGAGCGTGCACAAGGTCGAGCCCGTGACGCGTGGCGAGCGGCTGGCATCGTTTTTCTGGGTGGAGAGCCTGGTGCGCGAGGATGCACAGCGGAGTCTGCTGCTCGACATGGATGTCGCGATCCAGCGGCTGACGCAGCGGGACGCGGACGGCGAGTCGTTGTTGCAGCTCACGGGCGCATATCACAACCTGTTGAGGATGTGGGTGGACGCTTGAGGGGGATTGCTCGATGAAATCCTGGAAGGAACGTCGCGACGGTGAGACGGGATTCCGCCGGGAGCAGCAAAAGGGCGCAGGAGCAGCGCACGGTAAGTCGAGGACCTTGACGAACGCCGAGCGCACTGAACTCGAAGCGTTGCTGCTTGTCCATCATGAGTTGCTTGCTGCCGTGCCAGTCCGTCCATCGCTACCTTGAGGCGTTGGGGCTGGCGGGGCGGCGGGGCGCTGACCGCTGCGGCACATGTGACGCAGCGATACGATGGCGGCGGATTCGGGTCGCGCGCAGCGTCATCGCAGCGACATTTTTCTCGCGTAAATCTATGGCACTTCGCCAGTTGGCGGGGTACCGTTTTCTCAAGGAATACCGACCATGGCGGCAAAACGTCTTCGCATCAACATGATTACCCGTCGCCAATCGACGTTCGACGGCCGGCACCTCGACACCGAGGCGGCACGTCGTCTCGGCGCGCACGCACAGGACGCGATTCCCGCCCATCTGAAAGGCACGCAGGGCGCCGAGGCCGAATGGCTGCCTCGCGTGAAGGTCAGCGAGCGGTAACGCGGTTACGCCGGACGAACCGCTGCGCGACAGCGCCGATCCCGCCGTCCGGCGGCTCTCCCGATTTCGATCCAGATGAAACGCGCCCGCCGAACGGCGAGCGCCGGATCACGAGCGTGCGGCGCGTGTACCGCGTATCGCGCCCCGTCGTCAGACCTGCCCGGACGGGACGGCTCGGTGTTTTGCGGCGTATGGCGCCGTCTCGTGGCGCGGCCGAGCGTGTCGGCCGCCGACGATATAGCGTCGTCCAGGGCCGTCGCGCCTGCATTGACCACGGCACCGGAAATGCGCGCGGCCGTGTCGAATGCGAACGCAGTCGCGTTCGCGTTCGCGACCGGTTTGATCACATGACGGCCGCCAAACGAGCCTCGATGCGCCCGCAAGCAATGTCCGTCTCGCGCCGTTGACGCGGTGGGACCGTGGCTGCGGTCGTCATCGCCAGCCTGAACTGGCCACTTCGTCAAGTCACCGGCGGTGCGTGCCCGTGATCCGCCAAACCCCGAGCGTCGTCGTATTCCCGCGAAATATCCTTGTTCGTATAGTCCCCGAGCTTCGATGCGGCGACCACGCTCAGTACCGCACACACCAGCACGTACACCGCGATCGCGTACCCCGAGTGGTAGTAGGCAAACAGCGCCGTTGCGATCAGCGGTGCCGGGCCACCGGCGATGACCGACGCGAGCTGATAACCCATCGACGCGCCGCTATACCGCAGCCGCCCGGTGAACGACTCCGCGATCAATGCAGCCTGCGGTCCGTACATCATTGAATGCGGGACCAGCGACAACACGATCGCCGCAAAGATCCATACCGGATTCCGGCTATCGACCATCGCGAAGTAGACGAATCCGAATACACCGACGGCAGCCGCGCCGATCATGTACATCCGCCGCCGCCCGATCAGGTCCGACACGTGCCCGAACAGCGGAATGGTGAAGAACTCGACCACGGATGCGACCAGCACTGCCGCCAGCAACAATTCGCGCGTGACGCCCAGCGCCGTGATTCCGTAAGTGAACACGAACGCCGTATAGATATAGAACGGCGCCTGTTCGGCCATCCGCGCAAACGCCGACAGCACGATATCCCTCGGCTGCTTGCGCAGCACTTCGAGCATCGGCGTCTTCTCGATCCGACGCTCGGCCAGCAGCTTCGCGAAGATCGGCGTCTCGAGAATATTCAGACGGATATAGAGCCCGATCGCCACCAGCACGATGCTGAGGAAAAACGGCACGCGCCAGCCCCACGTCAGGAAAGCGCTGCCGGAAAGCCAGCTCATGGCCAGCACGGCAAGGTTGGCGAGAAACAATCCCGCTGGCACGCCGAACTGCGGCCACGACGCGACGAAACCGCGATGCGCATTGGTGCGCGCCCACTCCATCGACATCAGGACCGAGCCGCCCCATTCGCCGCCCACGCCGACGCCCTGGATGAAGCGCAGTACCGTGAGGATGACGGCACCCCAGATGCCGATCGCGGCGTAGGTCGGAACGAAGGCGACGGCGAACGTGGCGAGTCCCATCAGCAACAGGGTCACGATCAGTGTGGCCTTGCGTCCGATGCGGTCGCCGTAATGGCCGAAGATCGCTGCGCCAACCGGCCGCGCGACAAAGCCGACGGCGTAGATCAGGAACGCCTGCAGCGTACCGACGAGTGGGTGGGATTGCGGGAAATACAGCTTTGCGAAGACCAAGCCGGTGACCGTGCTGTAGAGGAAGAAGTCATACCATTCGATCGTGGTGCCAATCGTGCTGGCGATGACGGCGCGGCGCAACTGGCGCCGGGCTTCCTCGTCGGAGAGGGGCGTGGCCGCGGATTGCATGGCAGCCATTTTGATATCCCCCGAGAAAGGGCGATAGAGAAATCAACCATACGCCCCACGACAGGTTCCGGCAAGCGCGAGCTGCGCGTGGCTCCCTCGGCGCGCAGGCCTTTCGGTCAGCGATCCTTATATATCAGAATATGATATTTGCCCGTCATTCGCCGCGGCAGCGATGAGGTTGGCGTGAGGTTCGAACCGGCGCACGCAGATGCGCTGATCGGGAGTATCGCGGGAAATTCGACGACCGCACCTGACGCCGTTACGGCTCGCGCTGCGCGACCGTCAGCGCACGACGTCGAACCGGCTGATCTGCATGCGCAACACGCACACGAGGGTGACCGCCGCAGACTTTCAGACAATCGTCTGATAGCGAGCGTGAAGCCATCGCAGTGCTGGAAAAGTCAGTCGACAAACAAGGGCAAGCGGCTACGCGCTACGAGGTGAGTAGCGGTGGACCAACCAGGACGGTCACCTTTTACGCGTCTTTCAGCCAGGGCATTTCCACGGGTGACACGACCAGTTGCCGGAATTCGCGCTTCAGATCGAAGATGAACCCGACCAGGATCATCGAGTCGGCGTAAGGAATCGGAAAGACATGCGGATTTTCCGGCGTACGCAGGGGGCGCTCGGGGCTGTCCGCCGTCGCCGCGGCGTTCTCGCGAACGCTTTCCAGCTCGTCGGCCATGGCCAGGCCGCTGATTTTCAGCACACGGCTGCGCAGGTCGCTGTAGGGCTCGATGCGCGGAGCGTCTTCGTGGTATTCGGGCACTTCGTATACGAACCAGGACATTTTCGTCTCCTGTGAGAGGGGGGCGCTATTCTAACGCTGCGCGAGGATCCACCGAAAATCGGCCATGGGCTGCGCTGGCCGCGGTCGCGGCGAGGCCGGCAGCATGTACCGACAGGTCGTCACCGACGCACGTGGCAGCCCACCGCAACCTGTATAGAATGGCGCGGAATGTCCGCCGTCGCGGATCGACGGCACCTCCCCACGCACCGGCATGCGACTGATCGTCCCCTTGCGTTTTTCCCTTTGGAAACGGGCAGCCGTGCTGTTTGCCGCCGACGCGTTGCTGATGGCCGTCGCGCTCTGGATCACCGGCCGTAGCGACAATGCCGGCACGATCGAGCTGCAGACCGGCAATTTCGCGCTGTTCGTCGCGCGTCTGCTCGCGATGCTGTTGTACGCATCGCTCGTGTGGGCGTGGATCATGCGACCCGCCCGCCACAATCTCGAGTACTTCCCAAGCGTCGATAATCGCGACCGCGTGCTGGGCGCGTGGTTCGTCTTGTTCCTGTGCGGCACGCTGTTCGCGCTGGTGCTGCTTTGCTTCGACACGTCAACCGTCAATCGCATGAAGGAGCGCTCGAGCCAGACGCGCAGCGTGCTGGCACGCGAGTTCGACTGGCAGGCGGAAACCGGCGGAGGGAAGGGCATTCCGCGACACCGATATACCGCGACCGGCCTCCTGTTTCCGGACGCAGCAAACCGGGGCATCGAGCGCGTGCGTCGCCCCGGCGGCCGGTTCGACGGCGGCACGACCTGTTTCGTCGAACACGTCGGCTGGCTCGGTTATGGCTGGATCAGCGACGTGCAACCTTGCGATCGCCCGGTCGAACACATCCGGATAGTGCGCTTGAACGACGTCGAGGTCGATCCCGGCGAGAAACGAGGATCGCAATGCGTCGATGATCCGGCCGCTCCGGCAAGCGAACCGAGGCACGATCCGTCGCAATGCCCGCCCGTCGTCGACGAGGACGGACAGTGGCGCGTGACGGCCGGCGCGTCGGTCGCTCTGCCGCTGCCTTCTGATTACTGGATCGCGCCGAGGGTCGTGTCGGTGTCACCGGACGGAAATCGGATCCTGGTCGGCGATGTCGAACTTCCGAGCCAGCTTTTTCTATGGACGCGCCGCTCGGGAACATGGGTCGCATTGCAGTTGCCGGAAGCCGGCCGGCCGCCGCCATCGGATGCCTACGTGCTCACCGACGACGCGCAAACGATCCTGGATTGCCCACGCGGTTCGGCCGGTGAATGCGAGCGATGGGTCATCGTGCAGCGGGACATTCAGTGACACCGGCGACCGGACTGCTGACGCGCCAGTCAATGGTGTGGTCCATCGATGCGGCAGCGATGATTTGCCGCCGCCAACGTCGCGACAACCCAACTTAGCCCAGCGTGAATTTCAACGTGCCCAGGCTACCGACTTCGACCACGCCATCGCTATTGACGAAGGAGCGCGTCCCTTCGGCAACGATTGTGTTGTTGGTCAAATAAGCGCCGTTCCAGCTATCGACAATGTTGTAGGGACGTTGGTCGGGGCGCTGGCTGCCGCCGAAGCTGATGTTGAATGGCGCGACGCCATCCTTGCCTTGGGCCTTGCTGAACACCCAGCCATAGTGTCCGACGTTGCCTTCGGAAGTGAACGCACCGATCGGGCTATAGTTGGTGGTATAGACGCCAGCGATGACGCCATTGGATGGATCGGCGGACGTGATTTTGAATGTGAAATTCTTGTCCGACGAGGTATAGGTGCCGGTGAGAGGTACGTTTGCCATGGCGATCTCCATTTTTTATGGATTTGAAGGATGCAGTCGAGCGCGTTGGTCGCGCACCTGCCAAAGCAATATAGGCCTCGAATACCGTGGATACACCCTGTAAAGCCTGACAGGGATGAAAATCAAAGACGCGTATTTTCCGAGTAAATATCCATGCAGGTGAATGCCGGTGGCATTTGCACCCTTTCACAGCGCCACAGGCGTTGCATCTCGCTGTATAAAAGCCAGTGCAATTTCACATTCTCAATCATGCCTTCCACGTCATTTCGAGAGCCAGTACGTCTTGATGTTTGCTGCGATCGTGGGGAAGTTCGGGGGCGGTATGGCGTCGAGAGCGGCTTTTGATAGCACCATGTCTGAGAACGCATCGAAGGACGGCATATCGTTCAGCCCATTCCGCTTGGTGGCCCCAATTTTTCGCGCGATGCCGTTACATCTATGAAATTTCATGATTTCGCAAAGTATTCAAAATTTCTCGTCTTTACGTTTTCAGAGATGAGTATAAGTTTTTTAAAAATTAATTAAATTCTTCATTCGAATTCTTAACACCTGGCGCCGATGGATTGGCATTGATGCAATCAGAAACGTTTACATACGCCCAATGTCATACCTCGATTCATATATTCACCTACCAGTTATTTAAAAATGTCCGGGGTTATGGTTGATTTTGCTACTTCTGCTTCCTCGTTTTGACCGTTACGCAGTGTCGAAGGTCAGTGCTTGAACGGGCAGGGCGCGCACGGTGGGTTCCCACGCTTTTGCGGGCCGACGGCCAGGTTTGTCTGCAGGCTGTGCGGTTTGCCGACGTCGCACCGGATCCGCGATCACATGCTCCACATCGGCCTGCGTGATCTCGCGTTGCTTCTTCCTGCCCGGCTCGGCCTCGTTTCGTTGGGTTCGCGTCGAGTCACCTCGATGCGTTCGAGACGGAGCTTTACTTATTCGGCTGTTATCGCGCTGCGCCTGAAGGGCTTGCGCGACGGGCAGCACATGACCCAAGCGCTTGCGCTCGACAACGGCACCTTGATGCCTCGAAGCAGCCGACGGTCGATCCGGTCTGCATGAAGTGCGGCATCGTCAATCGGCTCGTCGCGTCGTCCACCTACGCCAGCAGCGTACAGGCCGGCGCCCGATCCTCGAACCACCGATGGTCGCTGCCGTCGATCCGGGGATGGAAATCCAAGGGCCCCTTGTTGTGCCGCACAATAAATTCCGCTATCATGTTGGCCCCCCACAAGCTACGCATACGGATTCTGGGCGAGGCGTCCCGGCCTCGACTATCTGTGCGTATCGCGATTCCGTTCGCATCCCGGCAGGCAACCTATTCTGGCGTCATGCTCGCGACGATCGTTGGCTCATCTGCTGAGGAGCATGTATTGGCAATTTCTGATCGGAACGATTCCACCTCCCCGGAAGTCACGGCCACGGCAAAAGCCGGCCGCCGTGCGTCGAAGGGTAAGGCCCAGGCTCAGGCCCTGACACCGACGGACATCGCGTCCTTGGCGCGCCAGAATGAGGAGCGCCAGCGCCAGATGCGCGCGTTGATCGCGCTCGGGCGCGAGCGCGGCTATCTCACCCACGCGGACATCAACGATCACCTGCCGGACAACTTTGCCCAAACGGCGGCGATGGACACCATCGTCAGCACGTTCAGCGACATGGGCGTGGCGGTGTACGAACAAGCGCCGGACGCCGAAGCGCTCCTGCTCACCGAAGCTGCGCCGGCCGTGGCATCCGACGATCAGGCAGACGAGGAAGCGGAAGCTGCGCTATCGACTGTCGATTCCGAATTCGGCCGCACCACGGATCCGGTTCGGATGTACATGCGTGAAATGGGGGCCAGCGAACTGCTGACCCGCGCCGGTGAAATCGAGGTCGCGAAACGGATCGAAGACGGTCTGCAGGACATGATTCAAGCGATTGCCGCGTGTCCGTCGATCGTGTCCACTATTCTCGCCGATGTCGACCGCATCGTTGCCGGCGAACTGCGCATAGACGAACTGGTCGATGGCATCAGTGTCGACACCGATGAAAGCGAAATGACGCCGGAGTCCCAGGAAGAGGAGGCGGAAGTACTCGCCGCCGATGACGATTCGGACGAAGACGACGTCGAAACGGACGCCGGGGATTCGGAGAAGGTGAACGCGGCACGCCTCGAAGAACTCACGAACGACAGTCTCGTGATTTTCGCGCGCGTGCGTGCACTGTTCGAGCAGTTGCCGGATGTGCCTGTCACTGGCGAAGCCCGTTCCGCAGCCGCCGCGCAAGTGCGCGCGGCGATCCAGCGTGAACTCGCGCCGATCCGCTTTACCGCCAAGACCATCGACCGCCTTTGCGAGATCGTGCATGGGCAAGTGACTGAGGTTCGCGCGATCGAGCGCAGCGTTCTGGCGATTGCCGTCGACCGTTGCGGCATGCCGCGCGACGCGTTTGTCGAGTCGTTCCCGGGCCACGAGACCGACCTCGAATGGACGAGCCGCACGGCGGCGACCTCGCAGCAGTTTGGCGCGGCACTCGAGCGACATCAACCGGCGATTCAGGCGGCGCAGCAGAAACTCGTCGACATCGAGTCCCGGGTCTCGCTGCCGCTCCAGCAGCTCAAGCAGATCAACCGCCAGATGAGCGCCGCGGAACTGAAAATGCGGCAGGCCAAGCGCGAGATGATCGAAGCGAACCTTCGCCTTGTCATTTCAATCGCCAAGAAATACGTGAACCGCGGCATGCAGTTCCTGGATTTGATCCAGGAGGGCAATATCGGCCTGATGAAGGCCGTGGACAAGTTCGAATACCGGCGCGGCTGGAAGTTCTCGACCTACGCGACCTGGTGGGTCCGGCAGGCTGTCACGCGTGCGCTCGCCGATCAGGCGCGGACCATTCGCGTGCCGGTCCACATGATCGAGACGATCAACAAGCTGAACCGGATATCGCGCGAGATCTTGCAACAGACCGGGCAGGAAGCGCATCCCGCAGTGCTGGCAAAGCGCATGGAGATGTCCGAGGAGAAAGTGCGCAGTATCCTCAAGATCGCCAAGCAACCTGTCTCGCTCGAAACCCCGGTAGGTGACGACGCCGACGCAACGCTCGGCGACATGATCGAGGATGTCTCGGCGAGTTCACCGGCCGAGGCGGCGATTCACGCGAACATGCGCGCGGCGATCGACGAGGCACTCAACGGGTTGTCGCCGCGCGAGGCCAAGGTTCTGCGGATGCGATTCGGGCTCGACACAAACTCCGATCACACGCTTGAAGAAGTTGGCAAGCAGTTCGACGTGACTCGCGAGCGAATTCGTCAGATTGAGAGCAAGGCGATGCGCAAGCTGATGCATCCCAGCCGTGCAGACAAGCTCAGGCCCTTTCTTGAGCGCTGAGGCAAGCCGGGCGTCGTAACCGTTCGACGCCCGGTTCCAGATTTGAAGCGATCACGTGCCGGCCTGATCGCTGTCGTGACCGGGCGTATTCGCTGTAGGGAAAACTGACAGCGGCTTGATGCTGGCGGCCGGCTTCCCCTTGGGGGCTGATTGACATCGTCTCCAACCCGAATCATGCCGCGCATGAAAGCTCCTGCTCCTGGTTCAAGTCCGACGTAGACTTGGCCGCACGGTCACATCGATTTTCCATCGCGCCGACAGTTCACGTGCGGTCGCATATCGATTCATTTGCGTGCTCTGAACGCTTTGAACGCTTTGATCAAACCCACGATTACCAGAGTGAGTCCGATCACCACAATAAGCACCGGCACGGAGAAGACGAAATTTAACTGTGCGCCGCCTTGAATATGCCACTGGTCAAATGCACCAATCGCCAGAAACACAATAAGAACAGAGAAAAGGCCAATTCCCGCGCCAATTAACCCGACGCCCCACCCCAGCAATTGTTGATGGCGCGAGGGTTTGTACGCTCCCAGTCCCATAAGACACCTCAAGTCGAAAACGGATGACGCGCGCACCGCGCCTCGTCCACGTTGCTCCATGTCACGCCGCGGGTAGCTTGGATCCAGAATCCTTGTTGGACCGAGTACCGCATTCCAGTGTTGTGCCCGGCGCGCTCTACCGAGCGGGTTTGGTCTTAGCCGCCGGTGTCCGATTGACTCGCAATCAGTTTCGCCCCGCACGCCAGTTCGTCGCCGTCACACGCAGCGGGCTGCCCCTCGAAGCGGCCGCGACCCGACACCTTCGCAATCGTGGTCGGCCCGTGAATCTCGCAAATCGCTGGATCGTGCAAACGCGCAATCGCCCGGCCCTTGATTCGAGAGTGGGGCGCCCCCGAAAGGACCCACCCTCCATGGCTATGGGTATCGCCCTCAAGGACATAGAGTTTATCGCTCATTTATTCATTCCACTTAGAGGCAGCAAGTCGTTGGACCTCCAGATCGAAAGGCCACCACCACAAGCACAGCCATGATGTCGAGTGATGCAAAAAACAAGAATATAAATCCACATATTGTCAATTTAAAATAATTCCTTATTTTTATGTTTTTGTAAAAAGAAAATGCCGAAAATGCCAGCGCGGCCGGTGAAACTAAAATCAAAAAAAATACGACCAGCACGGCCAAATCTATGGGTCGTTGAATATCAAAAAAATTATTCAAGCTAATTTCCTAGAAATCCCAGCTGAACGTCTGTGGGTTCGCTTTCCGCGACGCCTCGTCCGGGGGCGTCAGCATCACGATTGTCCCGTGCAACGGGTCGCGTAGGTTCACCAACGCACTCGTCTTGCCGTCTTCGTAATCCATCATCAAGGCGAGTGCGAGCTGCACCCAGGTCGAGCTGGTGCCCGTATCGCCACCAATGCGCCGCTGCATGTCGAACGCGTCCTTCGTCCGCCAGCTTCGATTGCCAGTAGTCCCAGGGCATTTCTTTATGTGTTGCTTCGCCTGCTGCGTTGCCTGCCGCCCAATAGGCTTTCTGTTCGGCCCAAAAATAATTCTACAGCTTGATCACGTCGTACTGCGTCTTGGTGTTGTCGATCGCCTCCGGCGCGTCAACTGTGTACGGCCGGATCAGTCGGTCGACCCGATCCTTGCGTGTCACCAGCAGGGCTACAAAGCTGTCCGGGCGTTTCGGTACGAAGTTGCCGTCATTGATTGATTGAGTTACATCTTCGCCAGGCGTACGCATAAGAGCGCGAGCATTCAATCCGTCTTCGATTAGCAGCACGACGGCGGGCAGTTCCGGATGCCGATCGAAGAACTCAAACACACGTGACATTACTTCATCGCCGTGTTCAGTATGGATCTCATCGAGACGGATGTAGAGCGTGTTCCCGATCCCAGCGCCATTGTCGGCACTGCTGATATGCGTTGCCATGCGATCGGCATCGGGGTCATTCTGATCTCTTGGCGGGCCAGCTACGATGACAGGTATCGGCCAGTAATCCGTCCAGTTGCGCAGTGTGTAGCCGAACACGTTGTTTAGGCGCTGATTGTAGGCTGTATCGCGTGTACCCATGGACCACGGGTATTCCTTTGGATCCTGCAGTAGCAACTTGCCGTTCACGCTGGCTTCATCCAGCCGCATCAGCAGCGCGCGCTGACGGAAGCGGTCGACCGTGACGCCGAAGCGGCGGACCTCCAGCGTGAAGCGCGGATCGCACGTGGCGGCCGCTGCTATCGCATCGTCATTCGCGGCAGCGGCCTGTACCGCTGCCGGATCGAACGAGCGTGGCGCATGTTGGCGCGACCACATACTATAGCCGGCATACACGATGCCGCTGATCAGAGCGATCGGTAGCAGCCAGAGCAGCACGCGTTGAATCATCGATGTGATTCCCCAGGATAGAGCGCCGCTCACGGTGAGCAGCTTCAATACGGCAGTCCAAAGCAAACACTGATTGCTGGTTTCTTTTTCATTTTATTCCTGGCCAAATTTTTGGCATCGCGGATTTGCCAGTGAGTACGGAGCTCAGTGTTGCGCCGAAATAGCCGATCCACGGCTTAGGACGCAACACATTCCAAATGCACCAGCGTAGAAAAAATTGATCATACATATTATGTAAAATTATCGAGACGCCACAAAACTACCGCGTCCGCAATTCCTGGTTGAAAGTTCTCCACCTATCTTGGGTCTGGGCTATTCGCAGCATCTGCCAAGTGCAGCGCCGTACGAACTCGTCCGTCTGAATATGCAGTGTTCGTTCTCTGCCCGCCTCGTCTTGCGCAGTACCAGCCTGATGAGCGTCGAGGCCGCTCGTCGGTCCGGACGTGTCCTCAGGTCTCGATGCTCCTGCACAACTGCGAGTTGATGTTCTCGATGGCGTTCGTCGTGGATATAGGTGTCCACCTCACAAAATGAGGTCGACACCTATGCTCCTAGCTCAGAACATCGTTGGATAGAGGCCGATACTGCACCGCTTACGGTCAATTCCCGTTGAACATCAACACTACTTGGCGTCGTACGCAGCAACCCACTGGAAGCCGAGACCGGTTATCCCGCTCACGAGGCTCTGCAAATCCTGCAGGCCAGGCGTGCCGAGATCAGGCTCAAGCCAGAATGGATGGAAGAAGAAGGACGCGAAACCATCCCGGACCGTCAGTGCGTACTGCGCATTCGTGTAGAGATCCTGCCACGTGTATGCCAGACACGAGGACGGATCGATACTGCAAATGTTGTATTCGATGTTTCCGAGGTTCTCAGGCAGCACCCGTTGCCCGTAATAGTCGCTGTTGATGATATACGGGAAGAACTGGCCAACCGAAAAGTCGTGATTCGGTGCGGTCGAATTCAGGTTCGGCCGATCTGACGTGTAGTAGACGGCCCGCTGGTAGGTTGTCTTGAATAGCGGCGGAACGGCCTTGATGGAAAGGGGCGAAGACTGGTAATGCGGCGCCTCCCACGCAAACGGAACATAGCCATTCGACGAAAATTCCTGCAGGCCCGCGCTCAGACGAGCCGAAGCCCACTGTGTCGAATCTTCGTCCACGGGGCGGTTCTGCGTGGCAAGCCAGAACTCGTAGTCATTGCCGCTCACCGCGTTGACAATATTCGGCGTTGAATTGTACTGATGCGTGTAGCCGTGCATCAGGATCTTGCCGCCTCGGGCCAGCGCGTAATTGAGCGATTGCTTCAGACCGGTCGCCTGCGCGAGGTGTACTGTCAGCGGCACGCCGTTGTTATAGGCGCCAAGCGGATCTTCGTACCGCGGAATGGTCGCGATGGAAAACGGTATGCGCTTTGAATACATGTAGTCGGTCAGCGTCTTCATCGACGACGTGGTCGTGAACGCGTTGACGTCTTCAAGACGCACCATCGCGCGATGCAGCACCGGCTGGTTGGTCCCGAGAATGTCATGCAGCAGGTCACAAATCACCAGGTACCGGTCGCGTGGCCCGATGTACGAAAACGGCATGTCGGCGAAGTACCAGAAATTGCCCGCGCGCATGACGTACGGCGCCTGCGCACCCGTCTGGCTGTTCTTGATGGTGACAAGGACATTGGCCTTTGTCGCATCAGACACCGCAGTGACACCAATGTCCGGATCCGCGCTAACCACGCCGGTGCTGGCGTTGAACGCATAGTACTTGACCATGCTCATGTTCTTGTAAAGCACCGTGTCGAAGAAGTTCGGGTTCGGGTTGCTGCTCGTTGGCGTGTTGGCCAGTCCACTTATCCCGGTGAAAGTGAATCCATAGCGGGCCGTGAAGTTGTACGAGGGATCCCATGCGACTTCCCACAGGTTGTTCTTGAACCAGACCACCGTCTTTGACGTCTTGACGACGTCAGCGAGAAAAGCGGATGGAATGGTGTTGTTGTAATAGTCCCCGAGATAGAAAGTCGCCTGATACTTTTCGACCGTTCCGGCCGTATAGCCGTCGACGGGCGCAAGCGTGACATTGGTGTTGAAATGGCCAAGCAGGTTGCGCAGCATTATCGCGTACGCCAGACCGAGTTTCGAGTACGCGTCGTTTGGCGGGGCATCATAGAGCACCAGGACTTTCGCCGTGGTGGTCTGCGCGAACATGGACGACGGTACCGGGGCAAATACGACCCCGAGCACCAGCACCCACGCGAGAACGAGCTTCTTCATGGTGATCTCCTTCGCGCCTAGTCGCGCTGAAAGTTGCCGTTGCTCAGACGATGTTTGCCTTCCTTGAAGTTCGGTCCCCTGCCATGCTCGCGCTCGGCATGGCGTTTCCCCTCCTCCGGCACGCCGGGCATGATTTCGGTCGCGACAACCGCGCGTGGTGGAGGTGTCACGCGCGCGTGTGGGACGGAAGCACTCGGGATTCCGGCGCTCCAGACCGTGCCGGTCAATGCAATCGCGGACGAAATCGCGGCACACGCCGCAGTAACCTTGAACGAGGCTTTCATTGGAGAACTCCTTTCACTGACCTCTGGCTGAGAACTGGGGTGTGCGATTGGGAAAAGCGCCTCGTGCGCACCTTGAGCGTCAGGCAGACGCGCACCGAAGGGGTATGCGTGCCTGATACAACCTCATACGAATAGCGCCACGCATCGTCGCCCGCCTGACGAATGAACCGTCGGTTGCATCGGTCACATCGGCCCGCGTGTGAAGACCACCGCTACACGTCGAAACAGCCGACCACTGAGACGGATGTCGAAAGTGCAGCCGCAGGCTCGCTGATCGCTATGTCGGTCACGCATGCATTAACGGTGCCAGTCTCCGCTCCACCGAAGCGGCCCGGGAACAGTTCAAACAAGAGAGCATTGAAAGATATGAAAACGTTACGTCGACGAAACGTAAGGTGACGGTACGCGGTGGCACCTGCTCCAAAGTTCATCCGTGCCAGTAGCGAAACGAGGGAATTCATCGACACCTGGCGTTCGTTACGCCGACAGGTGAAGTGAAAAATGATCTGGATCACGAATTTTCAGCCAGGATTCGACTGAGTGTCCGAACGTTTCGAGCGTGAGACGTCGTGCTGCTGGACAACAACGTCTTGTCTAGCTGACCCGGCCACCTTGTCAGATTCACATCGACACGCGCTCGATAGAGGACGAACCTGTTCGAAAGGGCAAGAATCTCGTCGAAGAATGATGTCGGATGATCAAAGCCGATCTTCTGGTTATCGTCGATCGAGTATCGGGATGGCTTTCATCCGAACAAACCGATCCAGGTCAGCCACCTCCCCGTCTCTTCGACAAAGCGTCTCATCGCAAGCGTCGCGTCGTTTCAGCGGACTCAACCGAACCTGTGTCAGGTACTACCCAGGCGTGACGGCGACCCAGGCTCGCGGGACGCAGATCCTGCTTGCGCGCTGTGTCGACGCAACACACAAGCACTGTCCGCTCGAGCACTCAACCGGTTTGCTACACTGCCTGACACTTACCATTCATCGCCCGAATTGCTTCTCGATAGCGCGAAATCGAACGACTTGAAATGAATTGATTCCGGATGCTTGCGACTTCGAAGCCGGCCATGCCGCATTCATCCACACCAAAGAATCACAGGGGACACATTGACACGCGATCAATCCGAGCTCGACGCCGCATACAAGGCCTACCTGCGGGACAAGTCCGCGAGCACTGGACTTGCACTGAGTCGCGCGCTCAGGCTCTCAGGTCATGCCGAAGAAGCCATACGCGTGGCGAAAGAAATCGCCGATCAGGTCAAGGACCCGTTTCTTCGCGCGCAGGTCGGCATTGACATGAACTATCTCGGTCTTTTTGCGCAGGCCGAGCCTCTGTTGATGCAATCACTCGCGGAACTTCACCACGAACCCGACCGCCGGGTTTTGAAAGTCGAACTCGTGATCGCGCAGTACGCTCAAGGTCGTTTTCGTGAAGCCCATGCGCTGAATCGGCGTTCGCGTGATGCATGGGGGCGAGCCGGTGTCGTTTCAAATATCTACCCGTCCGATACGAGCGAGTACGGGCGGATTGTCAACAAGCTGCTCCGGTTCGACGAATCAGCCGCTGGACGGCGTGTGCTCATCCTCCAGGAAGGTGGTCTTGGCGATGTGATCATGTTTTCCCGGTACTTGCACTTGTTACGGGACGAAGGCGCGTCGGCTATCGTTTTGCAGGCACCGGGCATATTGGCTCCGATATTCGCCTCCTATGACTGGGTCACACTTGTCGAGAACGCCAGCGACGCAATTGACCAAAGCGATTGCATCCTCTGCACCTTCGACCTCTTTGCCCGGTATCAGACGACGCCATACTTCCCGAGCTGGACGAGCTCATACGTGCAGGCGCCAGCTGGACGGGAAATGACGCCACGTGTCGCCGACACTTTCAACAATCGACGCGATGGCGTTCGCGAGATAGGCTTGATTTGGCGCAGCGGTACGTCGGTGCGTCATGAACCGTATCGATCAATCGCCCTGGAGCAGCTTGCGCCATTGTTTGGTGCGCCAGAGTGCCGTTTCCATGCGCTGCAGTTCGGCAAGATCACCGACGAAGAGCATGCACTGCTGGATCAACACGGTATTGGCGTCATTGGCGACGAACTGAACGATCTTGGCGATACAGCCGTCATTCTCAATGCGCTGGATTTATTGATTACGGTGGATACCGGGCCAGCCCACCTCGCTGGAGCACTGGGGCGTCCAGTGTGGCTGTTGCTGTCGGCCGCATGCGATGAGCGTTGGTCCAACACCCATCGCGATACGCCGTGGTACCGGTCCATGCATTTGTATCGGCAACCCGCATTAGGCGACTGGAGCAGCCCGATCTCGGAGATGGCGGATGCATTGTCCGGCAAGGACGCGGCATGGTAGCCAATCCAGGTACGCACATCCGCCAGGCACACGGCACGCCACGCGTCGAAGCGATGCTCTCCACGCCGAGAGCGCATTGATGTTCCGCTTCGACGACGCTTTGTCGCCCGTCAAGCCACTCGACGCAAGCTCCCGCGCTCCGATTCGAGTGCGGCACGCACCGCCTCGGTAACGCTACGCCAGTTTCCGGGTGTCGCCTGCCGGAAGACGCGGATGTGCGGATACCAGGGCCCCGTGTCGCCTTGCGCGCCCCACCGCCACTCCGGCGCGCCCAGCATGACCCACGCTGGCAGACCCAGCGACCCGGCCAGGTGTACGGGCGCCGAGCAGATCGAGATGGTCAGGTCGAGGGATGCCGCAAATACCGCCGTATCGTAGAGATCGCTCCATTCATCGGATCGATTCAGGATCGACAGCCCGCTACGTGCCGCGAAATCCGGCTCGAGCGGATGTTTCTGAAGCACGAACCAGTCGACGTTTTCAATCTCGGCCAACGGCTGAAGATCTTCAGGCAAGAGACTGCGAGAGCGCCCCGCAAAATAATTGGGCGACGTGTCCCAGCACAGGCCGATTCGCAACCGATCGGATGGGCGACTGCGCTCGCTCAGTGCCTTGGCGGCATCCGGGTCTTTCAGCTTGATATAGCCGTCCCGGTAGGTAGGCACGATCCCGTCACTCGCCCCCAATCTCGCGGGCAGCAGGTTTTCGAAGATCCAGTAATCGTAGTTGCCCCAGGTCTCGATGGGCCAGGCGCTCAACAACTCGTCGACGCCTTCGAGTTCGCGCAGAAGCTGCATCAACTCCGGCTTGACGCAGAGCGTGACGTGGGCGCCCGCCGCCTTCAGGTCTCGGGCGTAACGGGCGTACATCAGGCAATCGCCGAGGCCGAGATGGCTGATCACCAGAATGCGCTTGCCATCAAGAGGCTGTCCGCGCCACAGGCGGTCGTGATAGGTGGTCAATTCACGGGGGCCGCTGCGGAGCGACGCGAGATCCGCGAGCATTTCGTATCGGCGCCATCCGGCCTTTGTGTCACCCAGCAGCAAGAGCAGATTCGCCAGCGGAAAGATGACTTCGCCCCGATAGGGATCGTGTTCGGCGGCACGGTACAGATAGCCGATGCCTTCTTCAAAGCGCCCCAACAAGTAGAGCGAAATACCGCCCTGCACAAGCGCACCGATCTCCGTCGGGTACCTTTCCAGAATGGCGCGTGCGATGTGTACGGCACCTTCGTGATCCTCAATGAATCGATGGCGTGCCCGCAACGCGATGGTCAGATCGCCGAATTCGGCCGCCTTCATGCCATGCCGGCGTGACGTCTCAAAGTCGAGCATCTGGAAACTCGCGTCGGCAAGCATCAGATGCAACTCGGCATTGGACGGAAACGCCGCCAGCCCGTCTTTCAAGCTGGCGATGGCGGCGGCGGGATCGTTCAGGTGATTGAAGCAGAGAAGCGCTCTTTCGCGCCACGGAACGGTCGATTCGGGCGTCGCGGCGATGGCGCGCTCGCAAGCCTCGAGCGCTTTGCCTGCTTGCCCCTGACGCAATAACGCGTCCAGATAGGATTTTAGAACGACGTCGCTGCGAGGATATCGTTCAAACAGGACGTGGAAAAGATCGGCCGCCCGGTCGAACTGTCCGGCAGCCTCCGCCTCGCGCACCTGTGCCGCGACGCCATTGAAGTCCTCATCAAACGACATCCCATTCCCCGATAGCAAGTTATGCAATGAGACAGCACCCATCTGTCCATCATCTTTGTTGCGCATTATCCAGCAGATTCCTTTTCCCCGATATTCGTCGTGCTGGCGCGTCTGGCGTTGTCAATCCGCGACCGCCAGGTCGATCGTGTCCGACGGCAACCCGCTGGCATATCGCTGCAATAAAAGCAGTGACTGGCCCCTAGCCTCACGGAGCCTTTGCCTGATCGCGCCGAGCCTGCCAGGAGAGCGTGCAAGATCCACTGCGACAGCCCCATACGCATCGATATCCGGCGCAATCAACTCCGGCAACCCGACCGCCGCCAGAAGACTCGCGCCATAGCGGCCGGCAAGCCTGTCGCCCGGAACCGTCAGTACCGGCAATCCGCACCAAAGCGTGCAGCTTGCCGTGGCCCCGGCGTTGAATCGGTGATGCTTCGCCGTTGCCATCGGCTCATTCCACCCGCGCCCCGCTCCGGAACCAGCCCGGTAGACCCGGAAATCGACCAGGGTCAAATTTCGTGCCGGAACGGCAACGCGCTGTAGCCATGTCGGCCGCGCAGCCTCTACGCGCCGACAACGACTAGGTGCCCGATTTTTATCACGGCGCGATATCCCGATGCAGCATAAAAATGCGTTCCAACTCGGGACATTTGTTAAATAGCTTGAATGACCGTCAATGGGCCAATGATTTGCCGTACTATCCGGCCGTCATCCTGGCTAATGCCGAACGCGGTCGACCGACCGTGGGCAACGGCCGTGGTTTTTCTATCTTCGGGAGCTCGAGCCGGGCGCCGATTTCATTCGAACGCTAGGACCGATCATGTTTCAGTCCCCCGGAGATTCATTCGTCAACGGTTCGTTGCTGGGCCTGTGCGTCGAGGTTCCGCTTGCTGCGCTCGTTTCGCTGGCGATGCATGGCGTCGACTGGAACGGACAGCGCATTGCGATGCTCATCGCCACCCCGGTGCTGATCGCATGCATCGCCCTGCTGACCCGCCCGGTGGCATTCAGCACGGTATGGAAGCACAAACGCTCGCCGTTCGTGCTCGACGACAATGTGCGCGCATCGATTTACGGGCGGCTCTGCGGAATTGCGATCGGCGTCGTGTTCGGCATCATGGTCGCGACAACGTTCGCCTGATCCGGTCACGCAAGACCTTTCGACGAGGGCCACGCCGCGCGTGAAGCCTCGATCACGCAGGGAAAACAGCGCTTTCAACATGCGCGTGAACCCTGAATCCCCCTCTCACACGGGGATCTTCTCATTGCCCCCGATCACGTCGTAGCGACCAGCGCGTTGAACGACGTATCCCAGAGCGGCCCGACATTGGCCGGCCCGTCCAGCACGCCGATCCGCGCGAACACATCCGCGACCTGCTGATGCTGCGCTACCACGTCGGGCGTCACCGGCAGCAGCGCGTAGTCTTCGCTGCGCTGGTCGAACATCGCGACGAGATCGGCAACCGGCACGCGCGTCTCGCGGTTCTGCACGAGCGCATAGTCGCGGAAATGCCCGTTCGCCCACGCATACGCGCGCCGGAATCGCAGCAGCAGATCACCCGTCGCTGCGCGACGGCGCACATCGTCGAGCGTGCGCGGGTTTGCATAGACCGGGAAGTTGCCCGACAGATAGCCCTTCCCCGTCTTCAGCACGCGCGCACCGTAGCGATTGCGCGCAAGCTGGCCGTTGTAGCCGTAGATCGCCCATGCGTCGATGTCACCGCGATCGTAGGCAGACAAGCCATCGGTCGGCGACAGGTTGATCGGCTGGATGTCGTCGAAGCTCAGGCCCGCCTCCGTGAGCTGGCGATACAGGAAGTAGTGCGACGTCGTTGCACGCACGTACCCGACGCGCTTGCCCTTCAGGTCCGCGATGCTGCGGATCGGCGTATCCTTGCGCGCGAGCGTGACCTGGTTGTTCAGGTCTTCGCGCACGCGGGTGATGAGCCGCACGTTGGCCTTCTGGCGCGCGGCGAACACGGCCGGAATTTCGCTGCCCGAACCGATGTCGAGTGCATCGGCGTTGAGCGCCTCGATGTGCAGCACACCGTTGTTCAGCTCGCGCCAGTCGATCCGGTACGGAGTGTCGGCCAGCCCGGCTGCCTGCAGCAGCGCGCGCCAGCCGCCCTTGTAGGTCGCGACGCGCAACGTGGTGCCGGCGAGGTCGGCGTTGACGTCCGGCGCCGCGAATGCAGCCTTCGCGGCCCATGGCGCCGCCACGACCGCAGCGCCCGCAAGCAGCAAACGGCGGCGCGCCGCCGAAATTGACGACATCAGGGGCTCCTGTCGGTCGATAAAGCGGGAAGTGAAAGCCGCCGCGTCAATGCAGCACCGGAAATCCGTGGCGATCGGCCAGCAGTTCGAGGATGCGGCGCGTGTCGGTGACGAAGCGTACGTCGCCGAGCGCCTGTGCGTCGTCCGGCGCCGGCTGGTCGCGGCCGAGCACGAGAACCGGCAGCCCCTGGTGGGCATCGTCGAGGGCGTCGATCACCGCGTGCCGCGGCCGCTCGAAGCCGACACGTTTCACGTCGATTCGCCCCGCTCGATCGGGCGCGCTCGCCAGCAGCCCCTCGATCGACAGTCCATGCGGACAGACGAAGCGTTGGCCCGGATGCTTCGGATCGGCAAAGCCCGGTTCCAGCAGAAACAGCACATCGCGACTCATGACAAACGGCTCCCGTGTTCGTTGTTCAGCCGGGACGAACGCGCTTGCGCGCCCTTCTGCTCCCGGAGCATGCCGGCCCGAGGCCGGATGCCCGACTCTACCGTCCTGCGTCGCACGGCCCTACCAACGTTTTGCGAAATCGATATGCGGGCACACGTAGCGCAACGGCCGCTCGTCGCACAGCGGGCGTTGCGTAAAAACATCGCGCGCCGGGCCCCCTGTATTGCGCACATCGAACGATTTCGTCGATCGATATGACCGCGCCCGCGCGTATCCGGCGCTCGACGTTCGCCGTTCGCGCGATACGTTCGTCGCAGCATGGGTACCGGACGCGATCGCGGCGCACATGCAGGGCTTGCGGCAGCACACATTGCAAATCGGCCGCGCTGCGATTTACAAACCACGGATCGACCGTTCGTCGGCACGACCGTCGTCAATAGCATCGTGATCCTCACAGAGGTACCCATAAAAACAGAGGATAGTCATGATCAAAAAAACGGTAGTCCTGGGTTTGGTTTCGATCGGTTCGGTCAGCGCGCATGCGCAGAGTTCGGTCACGTTGTACGGCGTCGTCGATGCCGGTTTCGCTTATACGAACAACCAGGGTGGCGCGAGCAACATCCAGCAGACGAGCGGCAAGCTGAGCGGCAGCCGCTGGGGCCTGAAAGGCGTGGAAGATCTCGGCGGCGGCCTGCAGGCGGTCTTCACGCTCGAAAGCGGGTTCCGGCCGAGCGACGGCGGGCTCGGCCAGGGCGGCCGCCTGTTCGGCCGCTCGGCGTACGTGGGCCTCGCCAGCAAGGGGCTCGGCACGCTGACCTTCGGCCGCCAGTACGAGCCGATCACCGACCTCGTCGCGCAGTACTCGGGGTCCGGCTTCTGGTCGCCGGCCACGCACGTGGGCGACAACGACAACATGAACCAGAGCTTCCGGCTGAACAACGCGGTGAAGTTCCGCAGCGACACGATCGCCGGATTCACGGCCGACCTGCTCTATGCGTTCAGCAACCAGGCCAACGGTGGCGCGGGCACCGGGTTCTCGAACAACAACGCATGGGGCGCGTCGGCGAACTACGTGAACGGCCCGTTGTCGGTGGGCGCGGGCTACGTTCGCATCAATCATCCGAATTCGACGTCGAATACGAGCGGCGCGGTGGGCGGCGCGACCTCCACCACCGGCAACGACTACAGCGGCGCATTCTTCTATGGGCTGAACGGCGGCGTGCTCAAGCAGCAGATCGGCGTGGTAGGCGCGAATTACACGCTCGGCCGTGCGACGCTCGGCTTCGCGTGGAGCCATACGCAACTCGACTATCTCGACGGCTCGTCCCGCAAGTTCAACAACTACGACGTGAACGCGCGTTACCAGATCACGCCGGCGGCCACATTGATCGGCGTCTACACGTTCACCGACGGGCGCGCGAGCGGCCTGCCGGGCACTGGCGGCCAGACGCTGAAACCGCGCTGGCACCAGTTCACGCTCGGCTTCGACTATGCGTTGTCGAAGCGCACCGATCTCTACCTGTCCGGCATCTATCAACTCGCGGCCGGCGATCCGAGCACGGCAACCGCGGGCGGCTATCGCTCGATCGCGGCGATTTCGAATATCGGCAGCGCGTCGTCGACGAACCGCCAGGTCGCGTTCGTCAGCGGGCTGCGCGTGAAGTTCTGACGGTTCGCGCATCGGGCGCGGCGCGGCGCGGCGTGGTGCGATAAGCAAAGCGGGAATCGTTGTTTGTCGCGCCAGGCCCGGTTGCCGAAAATGGGCGTTTCCCCGCGTGCGATACACGTCCGATCGTGACCGACTCCCGTTTTCGTCCCCGCGTGCCGCGCAGCAGCCGGCACGCGGCTCTGCGCCAGTTCGGCAACGGATGGGGCGCCACGATGTCGCCTGCCGGCGGCACGCTAGAGAGGCAGCCTCTCAACCCGCGTTATCTACTCGACGTGCGGCTGCGGACACGCGCGCCGGGCGGGCCGTTGCTGTCACCGCCCTGCGGCGTACCGGGGCCGCACGAACGCGATGTGATCCACTGCAGCACCAGCCGCCATCGCGCGGTGCGTGCCCAATCTGCAAGGAAGCCCTCATGAGCGACACCGCCCTCGCCACCCCGGTCGCACCATCGCCATTCGTCGATGGTCGCTCGCCGGCGGATTTCGCCGACAGCCCCGTGTCGCGCGTCCTCGCGCAGCCGCTGATGCTCGGGCTGTTCCTGCCGATCCAGGCCGGCGGCTGGAGCGCGTCGACGCTGCCGCGCACGACGGACTGGACGTTCGACTACAACGCCGACCTGGTCGCACGCGCGGAGGCGCTCGGTTTCGATCTCGTGTTCGCGTTGTCGCAGTGGCTGCCGAAAGGCGGCTACGGCGGCGTGTTCGACGGCCACGCGCTCGACTCGTTCATGACGCTGGCCGCGCTGACCGCGCGCACCGAACGGATCATCCTCGTCGCGACGAGCCACGTGCTCTACGGGCCGTGGCATCCGCTGCATTTCGCGAAATTCACCGCGACGCTCGATCACATCTCGCGCGGGCGCTGGGGCATCAACGTCGTGACCGGCCATCGCGCCGTCGAGCACGAGATGTTCGGCTGGAACCGGATCGAACACGACCGGCGCTACGAAATGGCCGCCGAGTTCCTCGATGCAGTTCAGCAGTTGTGGGCGCAACCGGACAATTTCAGCTACACGCCCCAACTGTCGAGCTGGCGGCTGGGCGGCGCATTCGTGACGCCGAAGCCCCGCTACGGCCGCCCGCTGCTGATCAACGCGACAGGCTCCGATGCGGGCATCGATTTCGCCGCACGCTATTCGGACATCGTGTTCGTCACGAGCCCGGCCGGCACGGATGCCGAGCGCGCGATCGATGCGCTGCCCGCGCATACCGCACGTGTGAAGGCCGCCGCCGCGGCGCGCGGCCGGGCGATCCGCACGCTGCTCAACCCGCTCGTGATCTGCCGCGAGACAGCGGCCGAAGCGCGTGCGTACCGCGACGCGATCGTCGCGCATGCGGACGAAGGCAGCTTCCACCGTTTCGACAGCGACGCGCATGCGTGGCGAGGTGGCATCGAGCAACGCTCGCAGGCCGACTCGCGCGCGATCGGCGGCAATATCTCGATCACCGGCTCGCCGGAAGAAGTCGCCGATACCATCGTGCGACTGCACCGCGCCGGCATCGACGGCATCCAGTTGAGCTTCTATGACTTCAAGCCCGATCTCGACTTCTTCGG
Organism: Burkholderia sp. Ac-20384; assembly: GCF_017104605.1. NCBI lineage: Bacteria > Pseudomonadati > Pseudomonadota > Betaproteobacteria > Burkholderiales > Burkholderiaceae > Burkholderia > Burkholderia sp. Ac-20384. The sequence goes on from NZ_JAAGPE010000001.1 coordinate 115,838, forward strand.
CGAGCGTGTGCTGCCGCTGCTACGCGACGCCGGCCTGCGGCGCTGACGTCGGGCCGTGGATGCGCTGTCGCGCGTCGTCACGCTGATACCCGCCGGACCGGCACGGCCGCTTCAGAACACGCGGCCTTCGGTCAGGTGCGTCGTCACGCCGTTCAGCTCATAGTCGCCGATCACGCGCGCCTTGTGCAGCAGCGGGTTGTGGCTGAAGATCGTGCGCAGGTTGCGCCAGTGCCGGTCGAGGTTGTGTTCGCGCGCCGTCGCCGACGCGCCGCCGACTTCGAACAGCCGCTCCGCCGCATGCAGCGCCAGCTTGCTGACGATGAGCTGGGTGCGTGCCGTTGCGAGCGCGCTGTCGAGCACAAGGGCATGCGCATCGGCGTCGCCGGCTTCGATCGCGTCGGCGGAACGGTCGAGCGCCCGTGCGTTCTCGCGCACGAGCCCGTCGATCGCGTGGCTGTGCGCGGACAGCTCGCCGACGACCTGCTGGATGAAATGATCGTCGCGCGCGGTCGGCGCCGGGCTGTGCAGCACCGGGCGGCCGTGCGCGAGCACGTAGCGGCGCGCATCGGCAACCACGTTGCGCACGATGCCTGCGCCCGTCGCGACGAGATGCAGCTGCCGCAGCGCGCCGCAATGGCGGCCGACGAGCGTCGAGCCGTCGCGCGCGGCGACTTCATCCGCGAATACCTGCACGTCGTTCAGCAACAGGCTGCCGCTCGCGGTCATGCGCTGGCCCATGCCGTCCCAGTCGTCGAGCACCTGCACGCCGTCCCGCGCGACCGGAATGATCACGGCGACCGCGTCGCCCTGCTCGTTCTCCACGTTGATGCGCGCGAAATCGGCAAACGCTGTGCCGGTCGAATAATATTTGCGGCCCGTCAAGCGATAGTGATCGCCGTCCCGGCGCAGCACGGTGGTGTTCTCACCGGGACGCGACGTGCCGCGCTCGGTCGACGCGCCGCCGAAGATCGCGCCGGCCAGCGCGCGCTCGAGCTGCACGTCGTTGAACGGCGTGCGCGGCGACAGCCGCAGCGTCTCGATCTGGTCGTAGTGGATCCGCAGCGCGTGCGCGAGATTCGAATCGGCGGCAGCCAGCGTCGCGATCGTGTCGAACAGGTCGACCAGCGTGCCGCCGAGGCCACCGCGCTCTGCCGGAATCCGCAGCACGCCCAGTGTTGAGCGACGGAAGATCGCGAAACCGTCGAATGGCAGTTCGCGACGCGCCTCGCGTTGCGCGGCATCCTGCCCGATCGCATTCGCGAGATCGGGCAGCGCGGCAAGCGCGTCGCGCAACGCGTCGCGCGGATCGACGGCATCACGGGCAGTCATTCGGCAAGTCCTTGTTCGAGAAGATCGGGCGCTGCGTCGAGCGATCGCGGCATGTGCGAATCGCTGCCTGCGCAGCCTCGCAAAGTATAGGGACGCGCTTGAAGCGCGTGAAAAACCGATTTCAGCTTTTGTTATGCGTATGCAGGGAATGGTCGCGCACTATCGCACCCTTGCAGGATGCCTCGGCGCTGCACGGCCGCGCGTGTCCAACATGAACCCGGTCGATCGCCGCCGTCACGATGCGGGCGGCAGCCTGCGACCCTCGGTGAATCCGGATTCGGGTCAAGCCCGATCGCGGGGACCCGCACCGGCCGCATGCCCCTGTCGCTGCCGCTGGCCGTGCATGCCGCCATGAGCGCTTAGACGTCAACGGCGCGCCGCGAAGGCATCGATCCCGGTCAGCGCCGCGGACCACGCCCACAGACGCGCCGCCTCCTCCGGATCGATCGCATGCGGTCGCACGCCCGATTCCTCGTTACCCTGCGTGACAACCGCGATGTCGCAATCCTCGCAATAGACACCACCGATCCCGGCAAGACGCGGCGACGTTGCCGCCCAGACCTGGGTTGCCGCACCCTGGGCAGGCGTCTTGAAGGTCGGATCGATTGGCAGGCCGTGCTCGTCCACCCAGCCCTGCGCCATCATCTCTTCGCGTGTCAGATGGCGCTGCAGCGGTGTCGCGATCTTGCCCGGATGCAGCGAATAGGCGCGCACGCCATACGGGGCACCGAGCGCATCGAGCTGTACCGCGAACAGCGCGTTGGCGGTCTTCGACTGCCCGTACGCCAGCCATTTGTCATAGCCGTGCGCAAACTGGACGTCATCCCAGCGAATCTGGGAAAGCCGGTGCCCGAGCGACGACACCGCGACCACGCGGGCGCCGTCGCCCTGCGCGAGCACCGGCCACAGTCCGTTGACGAGCGCGTAATGGCCAAGATGATTGACGGCCATCTGCGCTTCCAGGCCATCGCCGACACGCGTCTCCGGGCACGCCATGACGCCCGCGCTGTTGATGACGATGTCCACGTCGCGACGCGCCTCGACGAACCGCGCCGCGAATGCGGCCACGCTCGCGAGATCGGCGAGGTCGAGCGCCGCGATCTCCACACCGGCGATGCCACGCGTTGCTTCGCGTGCGGCATCCGCATTCCGTGCGCCGACGATGACGGTCGCGCCAGCCTGAGCCAGCGCGCGCGTCGTTTCCAGGCCGAGACCCGAATGGCCGCCCGTGACGATCGCGGTCTTGCCGTGAAGATCGAGATCGACCAGTACGTCGCTTGCCGTCGATGCGGCGCCGAATCCGGCATGAAGGGGGTATTGCCTGCTCGTCATTGAAGGCTCCTGGAACGATGCGTGAAGCACGCGCCCGCCTGTCGGTCGCGTCACTGCACGAAATCATTCTCCGGCGATACCCCCGGACTGTGAATGCAATAGAATCCGGTTTTTCGTCGAGATCGTCCGGAGCTTGAGCGTGGATCCGCTTTCGGAAGTGCTGGCGCTGCTGGAAACGCGCGATTCGTATTTCACCGGCCTGAGCGCAGGCGGCGAGTGGGCGGTGGCCATTCCGCCGCCCGAGGGAATCAAGTTCAATGCGGTTGTCGAAGGAAGTTGCTGGCTGACCGTCGACGGCGCCGGACCGCCGATCCTGCTGCGCACGGGCGACTGTTTCCTGCTCGCATCGCCGCGGGCATTTGCGCTGGCGAGCGATCCATCGGTTCCGTCGGTGCCTGCCGCCGACGTGTACCGGAACGTCGAACGCGGTATCGCGCACTATGGCGAACCGGTGAGTTGCTTCCTGATCGGTGGCCGCTTCTCGTACGAGGAAGGCATGCCGCTGCTGCTGGGCAGCCTGCCGCCGGTGGTCATCGTAAGCGGCGACTCCGAGCAGGCGGCGGTGTTGCGCTGGGCGCTGCAGCGGCTCGCACATGAATTCGGCAAGCCGTCGCCGGGCGCGTCGTTGATGGTTCGACATCTCGGTCACATGATGCTGGTCGAGATCCTGCGGCGCTATGTGGACGACGGCGCGAACAGCGATGTCGGCTGGCTTGCCGGGTTCGCGGATGCCCGGGTCAGCACGGCCCTCGTCGCCATTCATGCGGAGCCCGCGCGACGCTGGACGGTCGACGAACTCGCGACCTGCTGCCACGTATCGCGTTCGACGTTCGCGCTGCATTTCAAGCGGCGGCTGGGATTCGGGCCGCTCGAGTACGTGCTGCGCTGGCGCGTGCAGCTCGCGATGCGGGAGCTACGACGCTCGAATGCGTCGATATCGGCGATCGCGCAGAGGCTGGGCTACGACTCGGATAGCGCGTTCGGACACGCGTTCAAGCGCATCGTGGGGTGTTCTCCCCGCGCGTATCGCCATGATTTTGCGAGCGAGTCGGGCGATTAGCGGGCCGTTAAAAACCCTGTCGGTCGGATACATGTCCGATCCAGCGTTTCGCGCCGAACAGTCGGAAATTTATGGATTGTTTGTCGCAGTGGCTTTCGTCAAGCATCACGACAACATCAGATCGAGAATCGATCGATATTGGAAGCGCGAGCAGACCGTTGGTCAACGGTCTGCTCGGAACGGATGTGCCGTCTAATGGAAAAATGGGCGGCCCTCGGAATAAGGTGCAATTAGAACAAAATCCCGTGCCGCCGATAACTGTCAACATTGACAGGGATTATTCCAATTCGAATGGCTACCGAGTCGACGACAGCACCGCTTCGCCGATCCTTTCCGTTTGGAGAGGGGAGAAGGATCGCTTACGCGTGACGCCATTTTGCCCATGTGGGCAGTTCACGCTCGGTGGCCGGATCATCCAGACGGATCCAGCTATAAAACGTGCCGGGCCATTCGGGAACGGGTAGCGGGGCCGCGCAGCGAATGTCCGCGAGGCCCGGCCGATAGGCCTGGGATGGCCAGAATAGCGGCATGATGCGGCGCGCTTCCATGCCTTGCCGCAATTCGGCCGGTCCGCCCGCGTCGGACACGATATCGCAGTGGAACGACCAGTCCGCTTCGTTCCAGGCGAGCAATACACTTGGCGCGCCGGCGGCATCGAACATCAGCACCGCGTCCTGATTGGGGCGCCAGTAGTATTCGACGATGCCTTCCCGCGCGGCCACCTCATCGATCAGTTTGACGACCCGTGGATCCCGGTAGGTCGCCCCCGCTTCATGCAGGCTGATGTGCCCGCGGGCCGCGCAGCACTTGCGTTTCGCGGTGTCCAGCGCGGTTGCCAGCTTGCGCGGCATCTCGACGTCGGTTTTCTTCAGATAGCAATCGATCAGTCCCGCATTGAACGCGGCCACCGCCTCGCGCTCGTCGGCGACGCCGGTGAGCAGGATTTTCGTGCAGTTCGCGTTGCGGATGGAGGTCAGAAACTGGATGCCGTCGACCTCCGGCATCGAATAGTCCACGACCACCGCGCCCACCGCCTCGAATCGGGCGGGATCGGCGAGCGCATCCTCGCCGATCGCATTCCCGCCGGTTTTCTCCGCACCGAAATAGTCCGCAGCCAGGGGCGGCATCTCCGTGTCACGCGACGACACGAAGTCGAGCGCCGCCTGGGGGTGCGTAAAAAAGCGGTTCAGGCGTTCGTCCGGAAATGCGCCCCGCAGCGCCTGCAGGAAATCCGGATTGTCGTCGACAAATACCACGGACACGGGAAAAAGCACCGGCTGCCTAACGAAGGGTTGCATAAGAGTCTCGATAAATCAGCAGAAGAAGATGCGGTATCGGAGACGAATTACCGCGAATGATTATCGCGGCAATTATCCGGCGAAAGTGGGACGCACATCAACTGTTCCTCATTTGCAAAACCGGAATGTTTCAATCTCGTCGCTCAGCAGAATTGCACGGGGAGAATCGGGCCATTCCTTCTCGTTGAAGGAATGCGCAGCTACCGCCAGTAGCGACTCAAGGAGTTATCCATGTTGACGCGAGACGCGATTCTTCACGTCCTTTCCAACGAAACGGCACATCAGTCCGAAAAAACCTTCCACCACGTGGTCGACATTTACCTCAAGGATTCCAATGCCTTCATGAATACCTATTTCGCACGCTACTTCGAATGGCAGGGCGTGTGCCGTGAACGCTGGTTTCACGAATGCATCCACAACAACCTGCTGGCGGCTGGCGGGGCGTTCGTGACGAAGCGCGCGCACCAGGAATACGTCCAGGAGACATTTCCGTTCCAACGTGTCGATTGCTTTCTCAACACGTTCGAGGTTCGGCAATGTTCGGCCTATCTGTTGTTTCGCTTCTACGTTGACGGACGCCAGGTGTCGCTGGGGTATCAGCAAATCGTGTTTGCCGGTTCGGACAAGCGGATCCGCCGGTTTCCGCCGGGCATCATCGAGCGGGTCAAGGCGTATGAACTGATCCTGCCGTCCGCCGCGAACTGAACGTGAGACCACCTTACCCGATGCGATAGCGCCGGGGGAGCGCCGGCGGATCGCGCAATGTGTCGTCCGCCGGCGCACCGGGCTCCGGCAGCCGAATCGTGAATGTGGTCCGGACGCCGGGGGCGGATTCACACGTGATGGTGCCGCCGAGCGCTTCACATACGCGGCGGCAAAAGCTCAAGCCCATGCCGGCGCCGCGACCGTGCGACTTGGTTGAGAAAAAGGCATCGAAGATCTGAGGAAGCACATCGGGGGGGATGCCCGGGCCCGTATCGCTGAAACGCACCACGCAGTAACCGTTGCTGCGATGAGCGTCGATCTCGATCTGCCCACGGCCGCTTGCGTGGATCGCGTACAGCGCGTTTTTCAGCAAATTGAAGATGACGAAGATCACGAGCGAATCGGATCCGAAAAACCGGATGTCCGGATCGATCGCGTCGACCGATACGCGGTCCCGCTCACCCGGACGGAACGGAAAGCGATCCACTGCGGCGTCGACACAGGCCCGTATCGGATAGGCCGCGAAGCTGTTGCGATCGAGTCGGTCCAGCGTAAAGGACGCCAGCGACATCTCGACCACCGTACTCGTGGTGTCGACCTGACGCCGGATCGACGACGCGAGCGTCGATAGCCGCTCCAGCTGTCCAGGATACAAATCGTCGGCGCACAACCGCTGCTCCACCGCTAGCCGATACCCGCACAGCAACACCGGCAGGACGTTGCGCAGTTCGTCCGCGTGCAGGCCGATCGCCGCCAGCGGCGTGGCCACTTCGTGCGCGACCGTCGCGGCCAGGAGATAAGGGCCCATCAGGCCATAGCGGACGATCGACATCGCGAGAATCCCGAGACTGATCGCGATGAACAGCACCCCCACCGGATAGAACTCGGCGCCGTAGTTCACCGCATAGTCGGTCGCCGCGAGCGAGTAGAGGCCCAGGCTGACGAGACATTGAGTGAGCAACTGCCGGACGTCGCGCGCCCGCCCCTGTCGTCTTGCCTCGATCAGGAGCCAACCGCTGCGGCCGACCAGGCATACCGTCTGCACGACGTGCAGCGGATGCAGTGGGCCCGCCTTGGGATACGGGCCGAAGAAATGCAGGCGGAATCCATCGACGACCGCATTGCTCGTGACCAGCAACACGGCCAGCAGGACGCAGAGCCCGTAGGACGCGAATATGATTGGCCGCTCGTCCCGACGCGACACGACCTCCGTCACGAAATGATAGAAGGTCGTCGGCAGAAAAAGGATGAACAGATAGCCTGCCTTGACCAACACGTTGGCGACGTCCGTGTCGGTCGTCTGGAACAGGAAGGCCCATGTTCCCTGCCAGACGAAGGTGGTCGCGCACATCAAGGCGAACGGAACGGATACCCGCGTGAGACCCTTGGTGGCCAGCACATAGAGGCCGAACCCGAGAAACAACGCAGAGACAAACGCGGGCAAGATCGAGTACATATGCGTGAATCCACCATGTTCACTGGTCGCGCACCACTGAACTGTCTTGGCCGGTGCCATTTGCGAGAGTAGCACGCCGCGGCAGGCGAGCGCGCGCGGCGGGTTTGCCCACGGGGCTTCTGCGCATCACGATTGTTGATCGCGCTGTGTCGAGTGCTGGGCAGCGTTGACCAAAATGAACTTGTCGCCGTTTGCGAAGCAAGGTTGGCACTTCGCCGGCCCGCATTGGCCGGAAGGTGCGAAATCCTCGTGAATTCATGAAGTTGCACGTCGCGGATTCACATCGTCATTGGCCGTGGTGTAGCGAAGATCCGTGTCAACTCCCCTTCCGTGCCGTTGCAGCGTTGGCGGACTCTGCCGCGCGTCGTGCGAAACCTGATTACATCACGCTGATGATCGCCTTTTAGTTTTTCAGGGCTTTTCAGTAATGTCGTGTTCTGGCTATTTACAGATGTCGTGCTTTTGACTGCCGGCATGCTGGCGGCGGTTCGAACTGCCGGAGCGCATCGTGGGCCAACCCGGACTGATCACCATGAGCATGCGGGAGCTGGATCGTCGGAAGATCGTGGTAGCCGTGATCGAGCCGCTTCTGATGCGTTGGCGAGCCGCCGAGCGACTCGGGATCAGCCGACGGCGGGATGCGCTGCCGGCCCACCGCGCACGAAGCGTCGACCGGTTGCTGGCCGGCCGAAAATCGCGATCTGGCCGTTTTCCGCAGGATGGCGCCGTTGTGTGTCCGGTTCCGGCAATTTTCTGGCGCTCGCCAGCGGACGAAATTGCCCGGTTTATTGACCCGAACGGCAAACGTGTACAGTGGGTGCACTCCCGGAAGACGCCGCATCGATCGTTTTCTCGCCCCCCGGGCTCCCCACGCATACGCAAAGAAGATCCGCCATGCTGACTGCTTCCTTGCCGATCGAGCCGACCCTGCTTCGGCGATATCGTTATTTCGAATCCGACGACCTCGACGACACGCGCGAACGCATTGCCGCGGTACTGCAGCCGCATCGGCTCACGCCGGGCAGTTCGCGCGGCGGCTATTCGGCGTACATGGATCATGTCCGGATCGACAGCGTCGGATTCGGCACCATCGGCTATGCCGGCACCATGAGCGTCGATGCCGGCGAAATCGAGGATTACTACCTGGCCATCCTCAGTCTCGGCGGCTACGCGGACCTGAACGTCGGCGGCCGGCGCACGATCGCCGGGCCGACCCAGGGCGTGATCGTCGGGCCGGCCACCCGGTTCGGCGGCACGTTTTCACGCGACTGCGAGCAGTTCTTCGTGCGCATCGACAGGCGCGCGATCCTCGCGCATACGGGCCACGACCATCTGCAGATCGAGCCCACGCTCGACCTGACGCGGCCGGAACTGCAGCCGTGGCTCGCGCAACTGCGCGTGATGGCGTCCTCGCCGGAGACCGTCGCGCTGGCCCAGCGCGACCGCCGCATCGCGCTCGAATTCGAACGGCTCGTCATCTCGCTGCTGCTCGCCGGCCAGCCGCATCACTGCCAGACGCGGCCCGGCGGGACCGCGCTCGTGCCGCACACGGTCAAGCGCGCGGAGGCCTACATCGTCGAGCACGCGTGCGAGCCCATCACGCTGGCCGATATCGCGATGGCGGCCGGCGTGCCGGTACGCACGCTGCTCGACGGCTTCCAGCGCTTCTCGCACGGCAGTCCGATGCAACTCGTGCGCGAGCGGCGTCTCGAACGTGCGCGCGACCAGTTGCTGCATGCGCGCGAGGCTGAGCGCGTCGCGGACGTCGCGCTCGGCTGCGGCTTCGCGAATCTCGGCCGCTTCGCGATCCTGTACCGCGAAACGTTCGGGGAATCGCCGTCGGATACGCTGCGCCGCGCGCGCCGCTCCGCCGGCTGAGCACGAAATTCTGCGCACGCCGGACAGGCGCTGCGCTCGGTGGATATTCGCGGCCGATTCGTCCACATACAGTCGATCCGTCCGAATTCGACGGAGCCGCTGGATGTCCCTGCTCAGAATCCGCGTCGCGCGCATCGAGGCGCTGACGCCCGCAATCCGACGATTGCATCTCGTCGCCTCGAACGGCGCGCCGCTGCCCGGGTTTGACGCCGGCGCGCACATCGGCGTGCACGTGCCGCTCTCCCCTCGCCCGCCGCGGCGCGCGTATTCGCTCGTAAACGCCGGCGCCGGCGCCGCCTGCGTCGACCACTATGAAATCGCCGTGCTGCGCGAAGCCGCCGGAAGCGGCGGCTCGCAATGGATGCACGCGTGCGTGCCCGGCGACGAATTCGATGTCGATCCGCCCAGAAACGATTTCCCGCTCGCCACGACCGCACAGCGGCATCTGCTGATCGCGGGCGGCATCGGCATCACGCCGATCCTGTCGATGGCGCGCGAACTCACGCGCGCCGGGCGTGCATTCACGTTGCACTACGCCGCGCGCGATGCCGAGTCGATGGCCTATCGGGACGAAGTGGCCGCACTGCCCGATGCGACCTGTTGGTTCGACAACGGCGACCCGGCGCGCGGCATGCCGCTGGCGGACACGATCGGCGCACCCGAGCCCGGCACGCATCTGTACGTGTGCGGTCCGACGGGACTCATCGAGGCGACGCTCGCCGTGGCCCGGCGTCTCGGCTGGCGCGACGATGCGCTGCACAGCGAGCGTTTTGCGGCGTCCGTCCCGTCGGGCAGCGATGCGCCGCTCGAAGTTCGGCTCGCGACGTCGGGGCGCGTGCTGAACGTGCCGGCCGGCGCGTCGATTCTCGATGCGTTGATCGAAGCAGGGCTCGACCCGCTCTACGACTGCCGGCGCGGCGACTGCGGCGTCTGCACGGTCCGGCTGCTCGACGGCGAGCCCGATCATCGCGACATCTGCCTCACCGACGAGGAGCACGCAGGCGGTTCGTTCTGCCCGTGCGTGTCGCGCGCGAAAAGCGCGGGCCTCGTCCTCGATCTTTAAGCCCGTCCCTATCGTCCCTCTCCGAGCAAGGAAACCGCATGAGCCTGACTAACGAGACCCTCGCGGGCCTGGTCCGCCCCGACAGCGTGCACAAGCGCCTCTATACCGATCCCGAGATCTTCGCGCTGGAAATGGAACGGATCTACGGCCAGGCGTGGATCTACGTCGGCCACGAAAGCCAGGTGAAGGCCCCCGGCGACTATCACACAACGCGCATCGGCGATCAGGACGTCGTGATGGTGCGCGGCACGGACGGCGCGGTGCACGTCGTCTACAACCGGTGTCCGCACAAGGGTGCGAAGATCGTGCCGGACGGCGACGGCTCCGTCGGAAGATTCTTCCGGTGTCCGTACCATGCGTGGACGTTCCGACACGATGGCACGCACCTTTCGGCGCCACTGCGCAACGGGTTGCAGAACACGTGTTTCGATCCGAAGCATCCGGATTTCTCGATGCGACGCGTCGCGCGCGTGGACCGCTATCGCGGCTTCGTGTTTGCCAGCCAAAGCGCCGAAGGGCCCGATCTCCGGACGTTCCTGAACGGCGTCGTCTCGTCGATCGACAATCTGTGCGATCGCTCGCCCGTGGGCGAGGTCGAGGTCACGGGCGGTGTGTTCCGCGTGCTGCAGCGCTCGAACTGGAAATTGTTCTACGAAAACCTGCATGACACGATGCACGCGCCGGTCACGCACGAATCGTCGGTAGTGGCGGCCCGGGAAAAGGCCGCGGAGATGAGCACGATGCCGTTCGAGCTGCTCGTCATGGACGGCAACGGCGAGCCCTACGCGTTCTGGGAAAAGCTCGAACTGCGCGCCTATGCGTACGGCCACGGCTATATGGAAGGGATTTTCGATCCGGCGGCCGCCGAGCGCGACCCTGTGTCGACCGCACATTTCGCGGTGCTCGCCGACGCCTACGGCGACGAACGCGCGCGCCGGATTCTCGGCATGAACCGCCACAACACCGTCATCTACGGCAGCGGTTCCCCGCATACCGTATTCCAGCAGTTTCGCGTGATCCGGCCAATTGCAGTGGACAAGACGCTCGTCGAAATCCAGTTGTTCCGGCTGAAGGGCGCACCCGACGCCGTGTTCGAGCGTGCGCTGACCTACGCGAACGTGATCAATTCGCCGTCGTCGAACGTGATGCCCGATGACGTCGAGGTCTACGCGCGCTGCCAGGAAGGCAACCAGACCCACGGTGGCGAATGGGTGAGCATGCATCGCTATGCGGGTACCGATCGCGCCACGGAAGACGGCTTCGTGTCGATCAACGGCACCAGCGAACTGCCGATGCGCAACCAGTTCGCCGCGTGGAAGCGCTTCATGGTTGATGAAACCACGCTCCCCGCCAGCACTGTCGAAGGAGCTGCATGATGCTGCACGACCCGGCTTTCGATGTGTCGACCGTGGTGGTCGCCCCCGCCACCCGTGATGCCACGCTGCTGGCGCACGCGGCGCAATTCCTGTTTCGCGAGGCGCGGCTGCTCGATACGCGCGCGTTCGCCCCGTGGCTCGACCTGTGGACGCCCGACGGCATGTACTGGCTGCCGCACGAACCGGGCCAGGCCAGCCCGCACGACCATATTTCGCTGTTCTGGGAGGATGCGACGCTGCGCGAGGTGCGGGCGGGCCGCGTGACGAACCTGCGCAACTGGTCGCAGCAGCCGACGACCCGCACCGCGCGCATCGTCGGCAACGTGATCGTCGACGGCCGCGACGCGGCCGGCCGGCTGATTGTCCACTCGACGCTGATCGTCCACGAATGGCGGCTCGGGCAGCGCGCGCTGGCGGGGCTCGTCACGCACAAGCTCGACACGAGCGGCGACGACTGGAAGATCTATCTGAAGCGCGTTGACCTCGTCAATTCGACCGACGCGCTCGCCAACCTGGAGGTGTTCGTGTGAACGCCGCGCCACTGTCGGGAACGCTGGCGCGAACGGCCGTGATCGCGCTGCACTACCAGAACGACGTGCTCGATCCGCACGGCAAGATCCGCGTGGGCTTCGACGTGGATCAGCCCGAGCGCGCGGCCGTGCTCGATGCGGCCCGTGCGCTGCTGGCCGGCGCGCGCGGGTACGGCTTGCCGATCGTCCATGTCCGCATCGCATTTCGCGACGACTATGCGGACCTGCCACGCAACGCGCCGATCTTCGTGCGTACCGCCGAGCTCGGCGCGGTGCGCGACGGCAGTTGGGGCGCCCGCTTCCATCCGACGCTCGATCCCGATCCGGCGCGCGCGCTCGACTACGTCGTGCATCACAGGTGCACGAGCGGCTTCATCGGCACGCCGCTCGAACAGATACTCGCGGCACACGATGTGCGTCACGTGATCGTCGCGGGCGTCGCGACGCATTCGACCGTCGAAATGACCGCGCGTCACGCAGCCGATCTCGGCTACCGCGTGACCGTCGCGGCCGACGCGTGCGCATGCGCGGACCGCCGGCAGCACGACGCGTCGCTCGAATCGATGCGATTGATCGCAACCATTTCCACCGTCGCCGAACTGTTCGGCACGGACTCGCAAACGGAGGGCGAATGAGCACGACACCTACCCCGGAAGCACGGTTGCGCGATCGGTCGCGCAACGCGGCCGCGCGCCTCGAAGGCAAGGTTGCGATCATCACCGGCGCGACGCAAGGGCTCGGCGCCGACATCGCGCGCAGTCTCGCGGAAGAAGGCGCTTGCGTGCTGATCGCCGGGCTCGATGCCGACGCGGGCCATGCTCTGGCGGCTTCGATCGGTGCGTCGGCGCGTTTTGCGCCCACCGACGTCACCGACGACGCGCAGCTCGAACGTGCGATCGCGACGGCCATTGCCGCCTTCGGCGGCCTTGACCTCATCGTGAACAACGCGTGCAGCTACGACGACGCCGGCCTCGCGTCGACCCGGGAACAATGGGCACGCCTGCTCGACGTGAATCTCGTGTCGGCGGCGATCCTGGCGCAGAAGGCCGCGCCGCACCTGCGGCGCGGCGGCGTCGTAGTCAATCTCGGCAGCGTCGGCGGAAAGTTCGGCGCGGCCGGCCGCGCGCTGTATCCGGCGTCGAAGGCTGCGCTGCTGCAACTGACGCGCAATCTCGCAGTCGATCTCGCGCCGCGCGGGCTGCGGGCGGTCAGCGTATCGCCGGCCTGGACGTGGTCGCCGTCGCTCGAGCACCTCGCCGGCGGTTCGGTCGAGCGGGCGGATCGCGTCGGCCGGCCGCTGCATCCGCTCGGCCGCGTTGGCCGCGGCGACGAGGTCGGACGCGTGGTGGCGTTTCTTTGTTCGGACGACGCATCGTGGGTCACCGGTGTCGACGTGCCCGTCGACGGCGGCTTCTCGATGCTCGGGCCGGATCAGGGTGTGTCGCCGCGCGAGTGGTTCGGGCGGCAGCCTCCGCAATAGCGCGCGGTGCGAATCCGCAGTGTCCTCACCCTACTCCATCGGGAATCCATCCATGACGAAGCAAATCAGAATCGGCAGCGGCGACGCAGCGTTCGACGCCTATCTCGCGCTGCCGGAAGCCGGCAACGGCCCGGCCATCGTGCTGCTGCAGGAAATTTTCGGCGTAAATGCCGAGATGCGTGAAGTCGCCGACCTGTATGCGGCGGAGGGATACGTCGTGATCGCGCCGGACCTGTTCCACCAGTTCGCGCCGAACATCGAGCTGGGTTACGGCGATGACGATCATGCGAAGGCCTTCGACTATTACCAGCGCTTCGATGTGGCACGTGCCGTCGTCGATATACGCGCAACCGTCGATTATGCCCGCGCGCTGCCCGAATCGACCGGCAAGGTCGGCGTGCTCGGCTTCTGCCTCGGCGGCAAGCTCGCGTATCTCGCCGCTGCGCGGTGCGGCGTCGACTGTGCGGTCGGCTATTACGGTGTAGGCATCGAGCAGTCGCTCGATCTCGTGGAGCGCATCGCGTGCCCGATAGCGCTGCATTTCGGCGGCACCGATACGCTCAATCCACCCGAAACCGTGACTGCGATACGTGCGGCGCTCGACAGTAAGCCGAACGTCAAGCTGTACGAATATGCGGGCGCCGGCCATGCGTTCAGCCGTAGCGGCCCGACCTTCGTCAAGACGGCCGCGATGTCCGCGCACACGCGCAGTCTCGCGGTATTCCGCAAGGCGCTCGGGCCCGACTACGATCTCGGCGCGCTCGCCGATCATCATTTCCATCTGGAGTTCGCCGCGCGCGACCCGGAGGAAACGATGCAGACGATGGTACCCGAGCCCTACGTGAACCACGTGCCGACAATGACAGGGGGCACCGGCTACACGGAGCTCAAGCGTTTCTACACGCATCACTTCATCCACAACAACCCGGCCGACATGGCGATGGTGCCGATCTCGCGGGTGGTCGGCGTCGATCGCATGGTGGACGAGTTCATCCTGACGTTCACGCACGACCGGGAAATCGACTGGCTGTTGCCGGGCGTGGCGCCGACCGGCAAGCACGTGGAGATCCCGATGATCGTCGTCGTTGCGTTTCGCGGGCCGAAGCTTTACAACGAGCATATCTACTGGGATCAGGCGAGCGTGCTCGTGCAGCTCGGGCTGCTCGATCCGCAGGGGCTGCCGGTCTCGGGCATCGAGGCCGCGCGCAAGCTGCTCGATGAAGCGCTGCCGTCGAACGCGCTGATGGCGCGCTGGCGCGAGAGCGAACCGGCGCGATAGGAGTGCGCGCCGGCGACGGCCCTCCCCCTCGCCCCCTCCGGACTGGCGGCCCCGCCTGGCGCGCGATGATCGGCACTCGGGCCGGTGCGCGTTGCCGCCTTCCCGACAGAGGCCGATCCACGGCACCACCGTTGACAATGGTGCACGCAATGCGGCGTCAATCGCAATCCGGCCACGCGATGCGGCCGACGACGCCGCGTCGCGGTGCCAGTGGAAGGACGATCAGGCGTTCTACGAAGTCGCTCTGGACGAGGACATCTTCGTGGCGACGCAGGCGGGCCTGCGCGATCCGAACGGAACCGGTTTCGGGTTCGGCGCGTTCGATGCGGCCGGCGACCTGCTCGGCCTCGCGCACACGCATTGTCACCACGCTCGCTGGACGACCTGTTTCCGTTGGCTATCGTGCGCGGGCGCGGTGTCGGTCTCGATCGCCTCAGGCACGAAGCGCGTGAGGCGGTCGACTCCCCCTCGCTGACTCTGCCCAGACGCGTTTTGGATTTTGGAAGCGATTGATTTCGAAATTAAATCACCCTACTTGGATAAGTATTCTTATCACAATAGCTCTATTGAAGATTCAAACTCGCATTTGCGCGAACGCCCCGCATGCAACGGGGCGTCCGTCGTTCAGCGCCCGATCGGCAGCCCGGTCGGCTCGATCCAGCCCAGCTTGTAAGCGATCAGCAGCGACAGGAACAGCGTGACCGACAGCCCGACGCGCGCCGCGAGCGACCACGCCATCCGCTTGGACTTGCCGCGATCGTGATTCATGAAATACAGCGCGAAGATCAGGCTCGCGATGATCATCGCGAATGCCACGGAAACCAGCAGAGTTTTCATTGGTGATGCCCTTGAAGATCGGAATCGGCCTGAATCAGTTCGGCCAGTTTTTGCCGCTCGTCGGCGAGCTCGCCGACGCCCGACGCCGGCCAGTCCAGCGCGACGCCATTGCCCAGCGAATCGCGCACGAGCGCCTGGTAGCGCCGGTCGTTGATCCGGCCGTGGTCCATCGTTTCCGAGATCTCGCGCCGGAACGGCAGCGGGAAACTCGCGTACGCGCGCGACAGCGCCGCATATTGTCTCGCATCGATCTCTTTCGACGATGGTATGACAGTCCAGATCACCACAGCCACGATGGCCGTGAACGGGATCGCCGTGTAGCGAAGAATGAACTTGATCGGGGTCATGAAACGGTGGGCAGAAGTGATCGCGAAGGCGGGCGGCGCGGCCATGCGGCGGCGGAGCCGCAGTCCGGCCGCGCTGGATGACATTGTACTGAAAGCCCTATTCGACTAACAGAGTATGATAATGGCATTATCATGTTCGTCACATGATTCGAGACGCCCGGCACCAGTGAGCAGGCGGCGTGCCCGCCCTGCCGCCCGGTGCCGGTCTTCACGTCCGCGCCCGCGATCCGCGGCGATCGAGCGAAGCCCCTAGCCCCTAGTCCCTATGCCAGCGCAGTACTTTCGAAACCTGACGGGAAAACACCGCAGCGCGACCGCAAACCGTCAGCTCGGGTTTTCGCTGGCGTTCGTCGCCGGCGCGGCCAATGCGGGCGGCTTTCTCGCGGTCAAGCAATACACGTCGCACATGAGCGGCATCGTGTCGGCGATCGCCGACCAGACGGCGCTCGGCGACCTGCGGCTCGCACTGGCCGGCATCAGTTCGCTGGGGTCGTTCCTGATCGGCGCCAGTTGCTCGGCGATCCTCGTCAACTGGGGCCGCCGCCGCGGCCTGCACAGCCAGTTCATGCTGCCGCTGCTGGTCGAGGCCGCACTGCTGCTCCTGTTCGGGCTGCTCGGCAGCCACCTCGCGCTGTGGGAGACCTTCTTCGTACCCGTGACCGTGACGCTGCTGTGCTTCATCATGGGGTTGCAGAACGCGACGATCACGAAGCTGTCGGGCGCCGAGATCCGCACGACGCACATGACCGGCATCGTGACCGACCTCGGCATCGAGCTCGGGAAGCTGTTCTACTGGAACCGGTCGGCAGCCGACGTCGACGCGCATGCAGTGGTCGCCAACCGCTCGAAACTGCGGATTCACGCGACGATGCTCACGTCGTTCTTCATCGGCGGCCTGGCCGGCGCGATCGGCTTCAAGCATGTCGGCTACGTGTCGACCGTGCCACTTGCCGCGGTACTCGTCACGCTTGCGATCGTGCCGGTGATCGACGACCTGCTCGCGCTGCTTCGCAGCAGGCGCTGATCGCGCACCACGAAAGCGTTTTCGGCGATGGCGCCGAAGGCGATCGATTATAATTTGATTAACATACCGACCACCCTCGCCCCGCAATGGAAACGAAAACCGCCCGCCTGACCGTCCTGATCGACCCCGCGAAAAAGGAAGCTTTCGAGATGCTCTGCGCGGAGCAGGATCTCACGCCTTCGCAAGTCGTGCGGCAACTGATCCGCGAGTATCTCGACCGCCACGGCGTGACGTACAAGACCAAGAGCGCGCTCGGCAAGCGCATGAAGTAATCGCAACCGTACGGGCCGCGCCGGCGCCGCTGCCTACCTGGCGTTGACGCCGCCGATTTCCCATCGCCCGTGCGGCTGCGCGCACATCACCAGCCGTTGCGGGTCAACGCTCTCCCCGGCCTTCATGCGCCTCGCCGTGGCCGCCAGCTTGAGCTCGCCGGCCCGCGCACACGCGAGTGCGCGCTCGAGCAGGATGCGCAACGACGGCAGCCGGTTGCCGCCCTTCCATGCGAACGCGATGAAGTTGTTGTCGTCGCCGCACGGCACCAACGTATATGACGCACCGAACACCGAGCGCAACTGCTCGAGATGCGCCGGCAGCGCCGGATCGTCGTCCATGAAGTTGATGGCCAGCACGCCGGTTTCGCTCAGGCGCTCGTGACATGCAGCGAGGAATGTGGCGCCCGCACAGCGGCCCCGCATGCCGTCGGCGACGAACGCGTCGTGCAGGATAACGTCCGTTCTGACATCCGCCCTTTCCAGATGATCCGCGCCGTCGGCGCACACCACCCTGAACCGGCCGTCATCAGCGGGAATCCTGAAAACGTCACGCAGCGCGATCACGTCCGGGTTGATCTCGACCGCGTCGATCGCCGAGCCGGGCAAGTGCCGGTAGCAGTACTTCGCCAGCGAACCGCCGCCGAGCCCGAGCATGCAGATGTGCGCGGGCTCGGGCTGCAGCAGCAGAAAACCCATCATCACGCGCGTATAGCCGAGCTCGAGCCGGCCCGGATCCCGGAGCGACATGAAGCTCTGCGTGCCGAAATGGTCGAAGTGCAGCGACAGCGCGTGCTGCGTCTCGAGCACGAACGGCCGGCCGTCGTTCAGCGGCGTCGCCAGGAATCTGATGAACGCGTCGTAGGAAATTCGATCCTCGGCCATGAACGGGAAGTCGATTGCTGACGGTCGATTGGAGCGCGCGCGCTCAGACTTTCTTCAGGTAGCAGGCCTTCAGCATGAAGCCGCCCATGTCGGTCTTGCAGTCGACCTCGTGATCGCCGCCGACGAGCCGGATGCTCTTGACCTTGGTGCCCATCTTAAGCGTGATCGACGAGCCCTTCACACGCAAGTCCTTGATCAGCACGACCGAGTCGCCATCCGACAGCACGTTGCCGTTGGCGTCCTTGACGACGTCGCCCGCCGGTTCGTCGCCCGTTTCGGTGCCGGCGCCGGCCGACCATTCATGGCCGCAGTCCGCGCATACGGTCAGCGTGCCGTCCGGGTAAGTGTTTTCCATCGCGCATTGCGGGCAGGCGGGGGCGGCGTTCATTGCAGCTTCCATTCAGGGGGAGTTGAGTCGTCGATAAAAATGCCGGGCGCGCTGGCAGCGTCGCCCGGCCGGCCTGCAGGTTCCCGCCGACGGGTCGGCGGGCCGCCTTCGGCGCACACAACATTATAATGTAATACACATCGCTTGAACGCTGTATTATAATCAGCGTTTTCGCGCCGTTCGCCGGACTTGCGGCCCGTTTCGCCGAGAATGCCGGCACATCCACGCAGGATGGCACACCCCGGCTGCGCTGCCGGCTTCCCCGAGTCGTGCGGTAAAGCACGTTTCACGCGTGCCTGGCGCACCGCCGGCCCGGCGCCGCACACCGATTCCGACGTTCCGTCCAGAGGCTCTCCGACATCGTGGCAACCGTTGTGTACGTTGAAATCGGCCCCGCGTGGAACCGCAACCGAGGCTACGCCGCACGAGAAGCCGCCGCCGACGCGGCGCGCGGCTTCGAAAGCGACATCCTGCTGATTGCAAACGGAATCAGCAGCGATGCGAAGGACAGCGCCGCCGTCGCGGCGCTGCAGGTGCACGGCGGCACGTCCGCGCAAGTGCTGGCCACCGGCCCCGACGAGGAGGCCGCACTGCAGGCGCTGCTGCCTGTGCTTCAGGCGCGCTGACCCGCGCACCGCCCGATGTCACGGCATCCCGCCCACCCCGAATCCCCTTTTCATGAGGAAGCGATGAGCGACAACTTCACGTCCCACACCCCGAACCTGTCGGCCTCCGCCATCTGGGCGCTCGAGCGCCTCGCCGATGTCCGCTACGGGCGCGACGCGCCGGCGCTCGGCTGGTCGATCGCGCGTGAGCTCGTCAGCGCGGGCTTCGTCAGCCATTCCGCACACGGCCGCTCCGGTGCGTCGATCACGGCCGAAGGGCGCACCTTCCTGAAAAGCCGGAAGTAGATCGCCGGCGGCGGCAAATCAGCTTGATCCTTTTGAGCATCACATTGGCGATTTTGAGTCTTATGAGGATCGTTCTGCGCTTCTAAAGTGGAGTCACCCCGAACGAACGGGCGTCAACTTTCCGATCAAGGAGCCAGTCATGAGCCGCATCGCCATCCCCGCCATCGAAACTGCCACCGGCGCAACCGCCGACGTGTACGCACAAGTCCGCAAGGTCGCCGGCGGCACCGTCCCCAACCTGTTCGCCGCCGTCGGCCACCTCGCGCCGAACGCGCTCGCGGCTGTGCTCAATGCCGAAGGCGTGCTCGCCGGCGGCACGCTGAGCAAGCAGGATCTCGAAACGATCAAGCTGCTCGTCAGCGCCGACACCGGGTGTGACTACTGCGTCGCCGCGCACACCCTGCTCGGCAAGATGACCGGCCTGTCGGCCGATGCGCTGCGCGCGATCCGTTCTCGCGAGCCGAACACCGGCGACGCGAAGCGCGACGCGCTGATCCGCTTCGTGCTGAACCTGCAACGGACGAGCGGCACGATCACGGACGACGAATTCGCGGCGATCCGCGAAGCCGGCTACACGGACACGCAACTCGCGGAAATCTCGCTCACGATCGCGCTGACGATCTTCACCAACACGTTCAACCGCATCAACGACACGGTCGTCGATTTCCCGCCTGTGAAGTAAATCCCGCGGCAATGCCGGCAGTCGGCGCGACATGCGGTCCCGCTGCCCGCCGGCGTCCGTGTTTCGAGCGCGCCCGTCGCCGGCCTCGTTGCCGCGACGGGCGTTCCGCATGGATCACGGCCGCAGACCCGCTCGGGAGGATCGGTAGGCGATACGCGCTGGCGGCTGCCGCGCTGTTCATCGCGTTGGACAATCGTAGCGATGAGGCCGGCATCGAACCATGCATCGACGTCGGGCAGATCGATATGTGTTGCGTGGAACCGGCGCGGGCGCCGTCTTCGCACTTACTCCGCGTCGCCGGCCTGGCCGTCATCCGATGCAGTTGGGTCGCGCGGGCCGCCGAGCGATTGGCGCCGCCAGTCTCCGGGCGTCATGCCCGCCCAGCGCGTGAACACGCGGCGAAACGCGGCCACCGACTGATACCCGACGTCGGCCGACACGGCCTCCGCGCTGGCCGATGGCTGGCGCAGCGCATTCGCGGCGAGGCTCATCCGGATGTCCATCAGCAGGTCCGCGGCCGAGTGCCCGAGTGTCGACTGGAAATGACGCATGAAGGTCGCGCGCGACATGCTGCACAGTGCGGCCAGTTCGGGCAGCGTCCATGGCTTCGCCGGATCGTCGAGCATCGCGACGATCGCGGCCGCGAGGCGCGGCTGGCCGGCCAGTGCCAGCAAGCCGGTCGGTGCCTGCCCCGATTCGCTGATCGCGCGCAGCGCGAGCGCGAACAGCGCCGCCGACAGCGCGTTCAGGATCGCGAGGCCGCCGAGCTGCTGCTCGAGCGATTCCGCGCGCATCAATTCGACGAGGGCGGTCAGCCGCGCGGTGGC